>NZ_JBRCLD010000047.1:0-26222 GCF_053487655.1 Thermaurantiacus sp.
GGGCAGGTCGTCTCGCCGGCCTCGGGCGCGCGGATGGTAAGGCGCGCAAGTCGCTCGCGCATTTCCTTAACCTGAGCGCGGGCGACGGCGGCGCGCGCGCGGGCGGAGTCGCGCGTTGCTGTGCGGCGGTCGATATCGGCCTTGGAGATGAAGCCGCGCTCGACGAGCTTCAAGGCGCGGTCGAGCTCGGCCTGGGCGAGACGGGCATCGGCATCCGCTTGGGCCACTGCGGCCTCGAGCTGGGCGAGCTGGGCGCGCTGCACGCCGGAGTCAATTTCCGCCAGTACTTGCCCTTGTGCGACATATTCCCCGGCTTCGACTCGGACGGCGGTGATAGCGCCGCCCTCGCCGACCACGCCGATGGGCAGTTCCCGCCGGGCCGCGATGGTGCCCGTTGCGCGCACCCGGGCTGCGACTTCGACTTGCCCTGGCACGATCACCGAGACGGCAGGCGGGCCCGAGGGTGGCGCTGTCGGGCCAGGTGCATTGGCGCGTGCGACCAGAAACCAGACAAACCCGGCAAGGGCTGCGATCGCGAGGGCAAAGCCAAGTCGCTGCCAAGCGAAACGGGGAAGGAAGGGGCGAGTGCCCAGCCTCTCGACGGGTTGGTCGTCTGCAACCGTCGCCAGCCCTTCGCGCTTGGGGGAGGGGAGATGCATGTTCATAGGCCCAGGTCCAATTGGTTATGCAAGGCATAAGCCTCAAGTGCCGGTCACTCCCCTCAAAGAAACCGGCGCCCAGTCACATATCCGAACGCGGGCGCCCGTGAAAGCCCCGTTTCGTTGCAGGGTTCAGATGGGCCCCTGAGGCTGCTAGGATTACGCCGAAAGGTGCTCTTTCATGGGCTATGGCCTGTTTGGATGGATCGTCGTCGGGCTGGTGGCCGGCGGGCTTGCCCGGCTGCTGCATCCCGGCCGCGACCCTGGCGGGCTTGGTGTCACGCTCGTCGTTGGCATCGCAGGGGGCGTGATGGGCGGCTGGCTGGGCCGGCTGCTCGGCGCTGGGCCGCATTCGACTCTCCTCAACCTGGCCCTGGCGACGGCCGGCGCGCTGCTACTGCTCGTGCTGTGGCGGGCGATCGCGCGCGCAAGAGCAGGGCGGTCCTGACTCGGTTGCGACAGAGGGTCGCGCTTCATCGCTGTGACAGCTGGGAGCGGCCAAGGGCTGCTGCGTGAGAAGAAGGAGGTCTCCATGCGATACCTGCCCGGTTTGGGGGCGCTTGCGCTCGTGCTGGCGGGGCCGGCCATGAGTGCCGAGCCGCCGACTGCCACCCTTGTGGTCAGCGCCGAGGCGAGCCGGGTCGCCGCACCCGATCTTGCCATCCTCAGCGCTGGAGTTGTGACCCAGGCGCCGGATGCCGCTGCTGCGATGGCTGAGAACAACCGGCGGATGACGGCTGTGACTGCTGCGCTTCGCCGGGCAGGTGTTGAGCCGCGCGACCTGCGCACCAGCCAGCTCGCAGTCCAGCCGCTCTATCGCTACGGCGAGAACCGCGCCCCCACTATCACTGGCTACCAGGCAGCAAACCAAGTGACGGTGCGCTTGCGCGACCTTGCCCGGATCGGCCCCGTCGTCGATGCCATGGTGAAGGAAGGCGCCAACCGGATCGAGGGACCGAGTTTCACGGTTGAGAAGCCCGAGCCGCTGCTCGATGCCGCCCGCGCAGATGCGGTCAAGGCTGCGCGGGCCCGCGCCGAGCTGCTTGCGGCAGCAGCAGGTGTCAGGATCGTGCGGGTGCTGACCATCCAGGAGACAGGGGGAGGCCCGGAGTTCCGGCCGATGGCGCGGGCTATGGCGGCTGCGCCTGCCTCCGACATGGCGCCTCCTGTCGAAGTGGGCGAGAGCGAGCTGCGCGCTGGCGTGACCGTCACTTTCGAGATTGCCCCTGGCCGCTGACGGCCGGCTCAGCTTTTGACGGCCTTGGAGAGCTGGCCGACGAAGGTCTCGAAATCCTTGGCCTCGCGGAAGTCGCGGTAGACGCTCGCAAACCGGACATAGGCGACGGGATCGAGCTGCTCGAGGCCTTGCATGACGAGTGCGCCGATCTGGCCCGCCTCGACTTCGGTCTCGCCCAAGGCTTCGAGCTGGCGCTGCACCGAGGAGACGAAGCGCTCGATCCGCTCTGGGTCAATATCGCGCTTGCGGCAGGCGATCAGGATCGACTGCGCCAGCTTCTCGCGATCGAACGGCTCCTTCTTGCCGGATTTCTTGAGCACGATGAGCTCGCGCAGCTGAACGCGCTCGAAGGTGGTAAAGCGCGCGCCGCAACTGCTGCACTGGCGGCGGCGGCGGATCGCTGTGCCGTCTTCGGTTGGACGGCTGTCCTTCACTTGCGTCTCTTCCGAGTGGCAGAAGGGGCAGCGCATCAGCCCCTCCGGGTCAGCGTCCGCAAATCACCAAGTCCGCCGCCGATGATGGCGCCAGTGATCGGCCCGACCAATCGCATGCGAAGCCCGAGTGCTGCCCCAGCGCCAGCGCCGATCAGCACATTGCGGCCAAGCAGCGTTTTTGGCACCCGGTTTGCAGTTTCCGCTGCATTGCGGCCTGCCTTGGTCGAAAGCGGCTTGCAGCCGGCATCCTGAACTTCAGCGAGGGCCTTCTCGGCAGTGCCGATTGCCTTCCCGGCTTCGCGTGGGGTCTCGTCGCCGACCTTGCTCTTCCGCTGCTTGCCCCCGCGCGCAACCGCTGTCCCCGCCAGAGCCTCGAGCGGGTTGGCATAAGGTTCGGACGTGGTCGCTGCCGCTGCCGATTTTGCTGTGCGCGGCTTGGCCCTCGGCTTTTCGGGAGCATCAGCGGCAACTGCGCGCCTCTGCCGCGGCGCTTTGCGGAGCCGGGGGTTGGTCATGGCCGTGCATGGCTTTGCGAGTAGATGGGAAAGCGGGCGGCAAGTGCCTTCACCCGGGCGCGCACTTCGCGCTCGACCTTGGCATTGTCATGAGGGCCGTTGGCCTTGAGGCCATCCAGCACATCGGCAATCATTTCGCCAACCGCCTGGAATTCGGCCTGGCCGAAGCCGCGGGTGGTGCAGGCAGGCGAGCCGACTCGTATCCCACTCGTCTTGGTGGGGGGCAGGGGATCGTTGGGAACACCGTTCTTGTTGCAGGTGATGCCCGAGCGCTCGAGCGCGGCATCGGCATCCGCTCCGGTCAGCCCCTTGGGCCGCAGGTCGACGAGGGCGAGGTGGGTGTCGGTTCCGCCTGCCACCAGCGCGCAGCCGCGACGTTCAAGCGTTGCTGCAAGCGTCTTGGCGTTGGCGACGACGGCTGCCGCATAGTCGCGGAAGGCGGGCCGGAGCGCCTCGCCGAACGCCACCGCCTTGGCGGCAATCACATGCATGAGCGGCCCGCCCTGGAGGCCGGGGAAGACGGCGGCATTGAGCTTCTTTGCAAGCTCGGGATCGTTTGCAAGGATCATGCCGCCGCGCGGGCCCCTTAGTGTCTTGTGGGTTGTCGTTGTCACCACATGGGCATGGGGGAAGGGGGAGGGATGGACTCCAGCTGCGACCAGCCCGGCGAAATGGGCCATGTCGACGAGAAGATAGGCCCCGACCCGGTCGGCGATGGCGCGCATGGCGGCGAAATCGATGATCCTCGGATAGGCCGAGCCGCCCGCGATGATGAGCCGCGGCTGCTCGGCGACCGCCTGCGCCTCGACTGCGTCATAGTCGATGCGGTGAGTCTCGGGGTGCACGCCATAGTGGATGGCGCGAAACCATTTGCCCGACTGCGCCGCCCTGGCGCCGTGGGTCAGGTGGCCGCCGGCGTCGAGCGAGAGGCCGAGGATGGTGTCCCCAGGCTTCAGCAGTGCGAGGAAGACCGCGCCATTGGCCTGCGCGCCCGAATGCGGCTGGACATTGGCGAAGGCACAGCCGAACAGGGCCTTGGCGCGCTCGATTGCGAGAGTTTCGACGACATCGGCATGGGCGCAGCCCTGGTAATAGCGCTTGCCCGGATAGCCCTCGGCATATTTGTTGGTGAAGACCGAGCCCTGGGCTTCAAGCACGGCCCGGCTGACGATGTTTTCCGACGCAATGAGCTCGATCTGCTCTTGCTGGCGCAGGAGCTCGCCCCTGACGGCAGCGGCAACGGCCGGGTCGGCCTCGGCGAGCGTGTCGGCGAAGAAGCTGTCGAAGGCGGGAAGGGGCTGGCTGCTCATGGTCTATCCCAGTTTCCGGACACGGTCGGCATGGCGGCCACCAGCAAAGGGGGTGGCAAGAAAGGTGGCGAGCGCGTTGCGCGCTGTCTCCACCCCCATCAGGCGGGCGCCGAGTGCGATCATGTTGGCGTCATTGTGCTCGCGCGCGAGGCGTGCGGAGAGATGGTCGTGGACGAGGGCGCAGCGGGCGCCGGGCACCCGGTTGGCGGCAATCGAGATCCCGATTCCCGAGCCGCAGACAACGACGCCCATCTCGGCTCGGCCGGCTGCGACGGCCTCAGCACAGGCGCGGCCATAGTCCGGGTAATCGACCGACCTGTCAGGATCGGCGGTTCCCAAGTCTTCAACGGCATGACCTTCGGCCCGCAAGTCGGAAGCGAGGAGCGCCTTCAACGGAAATCCGGCATGATCCGAGGCAATGGCGATGCGCAAAGGGCGAACCTCAAGGGCTGGTGGTTGGGGCATGCCTATGCACCAACTCTTGGCAATGGCCAAGCCGGCGAGATGCTGGCATCGCTGCGGCCATGGTGGCGGGAGAGCAAGAGGAAGACTGGACGGCGATTGCCGGCTGGCTCGGCCGCCGGGGGCTTCGGCTTGATTTTCGCGAGCCTCCAGCCCGGCTGACGGGCGGGCTTGCCAACCGGAACTATCGGGTACTGCTCGATGGCAAGCCTGCAGTCTTCCGCCGGCCGCCGCCGGGGCCGCTTGCCCATGGCGCCTCTGACATGGCGCGCGAGGCAAGGGTGCTCGGCGCACTTGCACCTGTCTTCCCGCTGGCGCCAGCAAGCCTTGCCTTCTGTGCCGACCCGGCGGTCATCGGCGTCCCCTTCCAGCTCCTCGAATGGCGCGAGGGCGTGGCAATCGGGGCGGAGCCGCCGCCAGCGCTTGGTGCAGAGCCGCTATTGGCGGAGCTTGTCGGCACGCTCGCAGCGGTTCACCGGCTCGATCCGGCTGCCGTTGGACTGGCAGATCTCGGCCGCCCGACCGGGTTTGGCGCCCGCCAGCTTGCCGGCTGGAGGAAGCGTGCCGAGGCGGCGTTTGCTGGCGAGGCACCACCGGCACTTGCCCTGCTGCTTGCGCGCCTGGAGGCGAGTGTGCCGCCCGATGTGCCGGTGCGGCTCCTCCACATGGACCCCAAATTCGACAATTTGCTGGTGGACCCGGAGTGCGGGCGCGCGACGGCGCTTATCGACTGGGATATGGCAACGCTTGGGCCTCCGGCCTTTGATCTTGCCGTGCTGCTCTCCTACTGGATCGAACCCTCCGATCCTCCGGGAACCCACCAGCTGCAGGCGCTCCCTTCGCTTGCGCCGGGCTGGCCGGGGCGGGCCGCCGTGGTTGCGGCCTATCGGGCAGCTGCGGGCGCAACACCGCCGGATCTTGCCTGGCATCTCGCGCTTGCCCGACTTCGCCTGGCGACGGCGTGGATGCAGCTCTATCGCTTGTGGCAGCGCGGCAGCCTTGCTGGCGCACGCTACGCAGGCTTTGCATCGCTGGCCGCGGCCATCCTCGGCCAGGCCGTCGACCAGTTTGGAGAAGCGCCATGATCGACTTTGCTGTGCCGCCTGCGCTTGCTGCACTTGCTGCCCGGGTCCGGGCCTTTGTTGCAGACCAGATCGTCCCCTACGAGTGCGACCCGCGGCTCACTCAGCATGGGCCGACCGATGCGCTCCGCGCCGAGCTGGTTGCGAAGGCCCGCGCCGCCGGCCTGCTCACCCTCCAGGCGCCCAAGGCGATGGGTGGCATGGGCCTTTCCCATATCGAGCAGGCGCTGGTGTTCGAGGCTGCCGGCTGGTCGACGCTGGGGCCGATTGCCATGAACTGCGCTGCCCCCGACGAAGGCAACATGTTCCTCCTGTCAAAGATCGCCCGCCCCGACCAGGCCGAGCGCTTTCTTCGGCCAATGGTCCTTGGGCAGCAGCGCTCGGTCTTTGCCATGACTGAGCCCGACGGCGCCGGGTCCGACCCGGCCCAGCTTCGGACCGAAGCCGTCTTCGATGGCAGCGCTTACACCATCAACGGTCGCAAATGGCTGATAACGGGGGCGGAAGGGGCGAAGACCTGGATCATCATGGCGCGCGTTGCCGACAATCCCCATGGGCCTTCGGGGCCGACGCTTTTCCTGTGCGATGGTGCAACGCCCGGGATTGTGATTGAGCGGCGGATGCACTCGATGGACCGCAACTATGTCGAAGGCCATGCCGTGGTGCGGTTCGAGGGGCTCCGGCTGCCGCCGGACGCCGTGCTTGGCGAGGTGGGCGAGGCCTTCCGCTATGCCCAGATGCGCTTGGCGCCTGCGCGCATGACCCACTGCATGCGCTGGCTGGGTGCGGCCAGCCGGGCCCAGAGCATCGCCATCGACCATGCGAGGCGCCGCACGGCCTTCGGCAAGGTTTTGGGCGAGCACCAGGGTGTCTCTTTCCTGCTCGCTGAGAACGAGACCGACTTGAAGGTCGCGCGCCTCCTCATCTGGGAAGTCGCCTGGCGGATGGACCGGGGCGAGAAGGCGCGGCACGAAAGCTCGATTGCAAAGGCCGAGATTTCCGAGCGCCTGTTCCGGGTTGCCGACCGCTGTGTGCAGGTGCTGGGTGGGATCGGCACCACGGATGAGACGGTCGTTGCGATGATCTATCGCGACATGCGCGGCTTCCGCCTCTATGATGGCCCGACCGAAGTGCACAAGCATGCCATCGGCCGCCAGCTGCTGCGTGCGGGCAGCGCGTTTACGGCAACGCCGGCGGCTGACGAGGCGCTGGCGGCAGCGGCGGAGTGAGCAGCGACTGGGTGAGCGACGACCGGCGCGACGGCCTGCTCTGGCGGGGGCGCTTTCTTGAAGTCCGCGCTGCCCCCTGGGGCGAGGACGGGCGCTGGGAATATGTGACCCGGGTGGGCCGCATTGCGGCGGCCGTCATCCTTGCCATCACCGATGCTGGAGAGATCGTCCTCGTCGAGCAGTATCGACCACCGCTTGGGTGCGCTTGCATCGAGCTTCCTGCCGGCCTCGTCGGTGACAAGGAGGCCGAGGACCCGCTTCATAGCGCCAGGCGCGAGCTCCTCGAGGAGACCGGTTTTGTCGCTTCCTGCTGGGAGGATTGCGGCCAGTTCGCATCTTCGCCCGGTATGATCGGCGAGATTTTCCACTTCTACCGCGCAACCGGGCTCATGCGGGTCAGTCCAGGCGGGGGAGACGGGGACGAGCGGATTAGCGTTCATGTCGTGCCGATTGCCCAAGTTCCGGCCTTTCTTGAAGCAGCGCGCGCACGCGGCGCGATGATCGACACGCGGCTTCTCATCGCGCTTCCGCTCCTCCCCGGTTGAGCGCTTCCTGGAGTGCAAAAAGGCGAAGCGCCCGGGCGAGCGGCATGGCGCGGGCCTCATCGAGCTCGGCGACGAGCGCACTGGTGGCCATGCCCCGCCGGGCGGCGGCGGCATCGAGGATGGCCCAGAAGGCGGGCTCGAGCGCGACGGATGTGCGATGGCCCTGGATGGTCAAGCTGCGCTTCTCGAGCTGCCCTTCGGTCACGGGGTGGAGACCGCAGGACCCGAGCCGTCGGTCAGGTCCGCCCGCTGGGTGGGCAAAGCCGCCCGGTCAGGCGGCCTGCCGGCCAGGTCGGCGGCGAGTCTGCGGATTTGCCCGGTGCGCAAACCACAGCCGCCTGTGTCAGTACATGTGCTGGCCGCCATTGATGGAAAGCGTCGAGCCCGTGATGAAGCCAGCATCCTCGCCGCACAGGAAGACGACGCCGCGGGCGATTTCATGGGCCTGGCCGAGCCGCCCGGCAGGGATTCGGGCGACAATCTTCTCAAGCACTTCGGGAGGAACGGCGGCGACCATGTCGGTGTCGATATAGCCTGGTGCCACGGCATTGACAGTGACGCCGAAGCGCGCGCCTTCCTGGGCCAGGGCCTTGGTGAAGCCGTGGATTCCGGCCTTGGCGGCGGCGTAGTTCACTTGCCCGATCTGGCCTGCCTGGCCGTTGATGGAGCCGATGTTGACAATCCGGCCCCACTTGCGCTCGCGCATGCCGGGATAGACGGCCTTGGCCATGTTGAAGCAGCCGCCGAGATTGACCTCGATCACTTCCCGCCACATCTCGAACGTCATCTTGAGCATGGTCGCGTCGCGCGTGATCCCAGCATTGTTGACGAGGACCTCGATCGGGCCGTGCGCTGCCTCGATCCTTGCGACTGCATCATGGCATGCCTGGTGATCGGCGACGTTCCACTTGTAGGCGGGAATGCCGGACTGCTCGGTGAAGGCCTTTGCCCGCTCCTCGCTTCCGACATAGTTGGCAACCACTGCGAACCCGGCGTCCTTGAGGGCAAGACAGATTGCCTCGCCGATCCCCCGCGTTCCCCCTGTGACAAGCGCAAGTCGAGCCATGCCCACTCTCCTCCCCGAGTGCGTCCTAGAGCGGAGCTGGCCCCCCTTCAAGCGCAGTCCAGCCGGAAAGCTCCTGCCGGATCAAGGAGTCGAGCATGTCAATGCCAGCCGGTGACGCATTGAGGCAGGGAAGATAGGCATAGTCGGTGCCGCCGGCGGCAAGGAAGGAATCGCGTGCCTCGATCGCGATTTCCTCGAGCGTTTCGAGACAATCGGCAGAAAAGCCGGGGCAAGTGACAGCGACTCGCCGCACGCCGGCCTGCGCAAGCGCAAGAAGCCGCGGCTCGGTGTAGGGCTGCAGCCACTCTGCCGGCCCGAAGCGGGACTGGAAGGTCACTTCGACCCGGTCGGCAAGCCCAAGCGCTTGGCCGAGCAGGCGCGCGGTCTTGCGGCACTGGCAATGATAGGGGTCGCCCTTCATCAGCGTTGAGACGGGCATGCCATGGAAGCTCATCACCAGCCGCTCGGGCGTAAAGGGGAGTTCGGCAAGCTGGGCGCGGACCTGGTGCGCAAGCGCAGCGATATAGGCAGGGTGGTCGAAATAGGGCGGAAGCGTGCGCAGCGAGGGGATCCAGCGATCGCTCGCAACCGTGCGGAACACTTCCTCAAGCGCAGTTCCCGTCGTTGCACTCGCATATTGCGGATAGAGCGGGGCAACGAGGATCCGGTCGCAGCCGGCAGCGCGGAGCGCTCGCAGCCGCTCGGGGATTGCAGGCTTGCCATAGCGCATTGCAAAATCAACGAGAATATTGGGCCCGAGCCGTGCTGCGAGCGCCTCCGCCTGGGCCCGAGTGATGACGCGAAGCGGGCTGTCGTTTTCGGCCCGGTCCCAGATGGTGGCATAGGCCTCTGCCGTCTGCGCTGGCCGGGTCTGCAGCACGAAGCCGTTGAGCAGGAAGCCCCAGACGAGGCGTGGAAGCTCGACGACCCGGGGGTCGGAGAGGAACTGGCGCAAATAGGGCCGGACGGCGGCTGGTGTGGGTGCGTCAGGCGAGCCGAGGTTGATGAGCAGCACTGCGACCCGCCCGTGCGGGACGCTTGGGTGATCCGCCGGCCGCTGGTCGGGCGCCGGCTCAGGAGTCTGCATCAGCAAGGGGCAGCCTCCGCATCCGCATCCCCGTGGCGCGGGCGAGCGCATTGGCAAGGGCTGGGGCAGCAGGCGGTGTGCCCGGCTCGCCGACACCGCCGAGGGGGGCCCCGCTCTCGACGATCCGGGTCGACATGACGGGCGTGTCGGCCAGCGCCATCAGCCGATAGCCGTCGAAATTGGTGGGAACCGCCATGCCGCCCGCAAAGTCCACCCGGCCGTGGAGCGCAGCGCACAGCCCCATCAGGGCTCCGCCCTCGACCTGGGCCCGGACCGAATCCGGGTTGATGGCCCGGCCGCAGTCGATCGCCGACCAAAGACGCGTGATGCGGACCTTGCCATCGACCAAGCCGGCCTCAACGACGATTGCGACAATCGCGCCGAAGCTCTCGTGCAGCGCCACGCCCTTGGCGAGACCTTCGGGCGAAGGGTCCTCGAAGCGGCTGTCCTCGCCGACGGCCCGCAGGACGGCAGCATGGCGCGGCATGCCCTCGAGATGGGCGAGACGGAAGGCGAGCGGATCCTTGCCGGAGGCGGCTGCCAGCTCGTCAATGAAGCTTTCGACGAAGAAGGCTGAGAAGCTGTGCCCGACCGAGCGCCAGTAGCCAAGCGGCACGGGTGTTGCGACTGGCACGTGGACGGCGCGGAAGGCGCCTGCCGAATAGGGGATCGAATCGGCACCCTCGATGGCAGCGGCACTGGCGCTCTCGGCGCCGGGGGCGAAGCGCGGCATGTTGCGGCCCATGAAGCTGGCGGCGACATTGGGGACTGCAATGCGAGCGTCGAAGGCGGCAATTCGCCCATCTGGCCCGACGCGGCCGCGCATGCGGGCAACAGCGGCCGGGCGGAACCGGTCGGCGTGGAAGTCCTCGCGCCGGCTCCACTGGAGCTGGACTGGCTTGCCAATGGCCTTGGCGATGAGGGCGGCCTCGATGAAATGGTCGGCCTCTGCCTTGCGGCCAAAGCCGCCGCCGATGAGCGTCGGGTGAATGGTGACGCTTTCTTCTGGCACGCCGAGCGCGCGCGCCACGCCCATCACGGCAAGCGTCAGTGACTGGGTCGGCCCCCAGAGCTCGACTCGGCCCTCCTCGATCCGGCAGGTGGCAACCATCGGCTCCATGCAGGCATGGGCGAGGAAAGGCACGGCATAGTCCGCCACCAGCGGCTTCTCGCCGAGCGCGGCCTCCACCTTGTCGCTGCCTGCCACCCGCTTGCCGCCAGTGCCGTCGAGTGCTTGTGCGAGCGCGCTTTGGATCCAGTCGCCGGCCGGCCCGCCCTCCGTTTCCCACACTGGCTCGAGGGCCTCGAGCGCGCGCATCGCCTCGAACGTGGTCAAACCTGTGGTTGCCACCCAGTTGCGGCCGCGGATGGCGCGCGCACCCCCAGGCCCCTTGACGGTCACCAGCCGGCCATTGCCGACGGGACCGTGGGCGATGGCTGCGAACACCATGCCGGGCAAGCGCACATCGGCACCGAAGCGGGCCGAGCCATCGACCTTGGGCGGGAGATCGAGCCTTGGCAGCGGCCGGCCGACCAGCCGGCGCTCCGCTTCTGGCCGCAGGCGGGCGCGGTCGGCATCGCTTGGGTCGATATCGCGGACGGCGTCGGCAAAGTTCATCCGGTTCGCTTGATAGGTGACGAAGCCGTCGCGGGTATCAACCGCGGCCGGATCGACCTTCCAGGCCCGCGCGCCAGCACCCACCAAGAGTGCACGGGCTGCTGCCCCCGCTTCGCGCACGATGTCATGATAGCCCCTGATCGAAGTGCTGCCGCCTGTCAGGTGCACATTCATGCGCCGGATGACAGTGGCACCGGCAAAGGCCGCAAGGTCGCGCACGATGGGCGCAAGCTCCGCAGTGCCAGCAGCCGCAAGGCCGACATGGGCATAGGCCGGGTGAAAGGGCGCTGGCTCGACCGCCAGGCGGCGCCAGTCAGCCCCCATTTCGTCCGCAAGGATCTGGGCAAGGCCCGACCAGCTTCCCTGGCCCATTTCCGCTTGCGGGATGGCGAGCACCACACTGCCATCGGGAGCAACCCGGACCCAGGCGTTCAAGGCGACCTCGCCATCCGTCGCGACGGGAGGCAAGGTCCAGTCCCGCGGCCAGACGAGGAACCCGACGGCGACGCCAAGAGTTGCTCCAGCGCCGATCAGGAAGGCGCGGCGCGACGGCAGCAGCGATCGCTTTGTCGGCTGCGGCGGAAGAGAGGTCTGGAGCATTGATCGCGCCTAGCATGGCCTGATGCGTCGACCAACATGCCCGCCGGCCGCACCTGGCCGCAACTGCACTGGGGCAGGCATGGAGCTAGCGCCACACCCGCCAACCCACAGCACAGATGCACCACAACCCTGGGCGGTGCCAGAACGACTGCCATCTGCTCGACGCTTGCGGACCGTGCCGCAACCCATTTCGCTGCCTGCCATTGCTTCCGCAAGGCGCGGACGCGTGTCAAATTTCTGACGCTTTGGCCGTCAAATGTTTGACGCTTTTCCCGTTCGGGACTGCGCCCTGGCCGTTGCCGCCGAAGAGCGCCGGCTTGGCACGCTTTTTGCTGGGCATTCCGCGTTTCGCTGCTCCGGTAACGGCCAACGGTCATGAAGGTTGCAGCGGGCGCGCCAAGTTTTGCGGGAGGAACGCCTTGCAACAGACGGCTCTGGGTCACGCGAGCGAGGACTCCATGTTGACCAGTGACGCTGCACTTGCTGAAGCACTCGGCCGGCATGGCCTGGCGGCGCCGGCCTGCTGGCCTGCGCCGGGCCCGCTTCAGCACCGCTTTCGCGCAGCGCTTGTCCGACGTCTGCAAACTCCGGAGTCCGTCGTGGCCGAGGATCCGGCCTCGCGTGCGCTTCTTGCCGAGGCAGGGCGCGCTGCCGCCTCGCAAGTGAGCGTCCTCATCGAAGGTCCGTCAGGCACGGGCAAGGAGGTGCTGGCGCGCCAGGTCCATGCCGCAAGTGCCCGCGCGTCTGGTCCGTTCGTTGCTGTCAACTGCGCTGCCATTCCCGAGACGATGCTCGAGTCCCTGTTGTTTGGGCATGAGCGCGGCGCCTTTACGGGCGCGCAGGGCGCCTCGATCGGCCTCTTTCGCGCCGCAGACGGCGGCACGCTTTTTCTCGACGAACTGGGCGAGCTGCCGCCAGCACTCCAGGCCAAGCTTCTGCGGGCAATCCAGGAGCGTGAAGTGTTGCCGCTTGGCGCGCTCCGGCCAGTCCCGGTCGATGTCCGCCTGATTACGGCAACCAACCGCGATCTTGCCCGGGACGCTCTCGAGGGCCGCTTCCGCGAGGATCTCTTCTGGCGGCTGGCCGTGTTTCCGCTGAAGACGCTGCCGCTCGCCCGCCGCCCGGGGGACATTCTGCCGCTTGCGGCCACTTTCCTGCTGCGGTTTGCGCGCGCGGAGCGAAGGCCGCTCCCCATCCTTTCCGATGCAGCGCTCGAGGCCCTGCTCGACCATCCCTATCCAGGCAATGTGCGCGAGCTCGACAATCGCCTCCAGCGCGCTGCAATCCTTGCCGGTAGCGGGCCCATCGGCCGGGCCCATCTCGGGCTCGACGCGCCGGTTGCAGGAGGACCTGTTGCCGAGGCCTTGGCACCAAGCGGCGAGGGCCTTGTCTTTGCTGTGCGCAGGCGCGAGGCGGAAGCCATTCGTGACGCGATTGCCGCAGCTGGCGGGCGCAAGGGTCTGGCCGCTGCCCGGCTCGGGATCAGCGAGCGGACCCTGCGCTACAAGCTTGCCGCTCTTGCCGGCCGGCCGCGCTCGTCGCGGCCAAGCACAGCGCGGGCCACTCGCCCCGGGAGTGCGCTGCAGTGAGCGGACCTGCAGGTCTATCCGGCCTCGGGATTTCGGGTGTGCTTGCGCTGCGCGCGGAGCTGCTCGCCAAAAGCGCCACGCTTGGCAAGCTTACCAAGGGTGCGAGTGCTGCCCAGGCCGCCAAGGCGGCGCCTTTTGTCGAAGTGCTCCAGGCCGTGAACCGGCTCCAGCAGACGAGTGAAGCGAAGACGACGGCCTTCGAGCGGGGCGAGACCCATGACCTTGCTGAGGTGATGCTCGCCCGCCAGAAGGCCTCGCTCGCCTTCGAGGCCGTGCTGCAGGCGAGGAACCGTCTGCTTGGCGCTTACCGCGACATCATGAACATGCCGGTCTGAGGGGGCAGTTATGGCCGAACCGACTGCAGCTGCTGCCCTGGCGCCGGCAAACGAGAACCCGGCGACTGGGCGGCCGCTTGCACTTTCGCGCTTGCTCGACCGACCGCTTGCCCGGCTGCGTGCAAGCCCGCTGTTCAGCCGGGCACTGGCCCCGGCAGTCTTCATCCTCGCCCTCGTTCTTGCAGCGCTGCTGTGGTTCCTGTTCGACCCCGTCGAGCGGACGCCTCTGTTCCGCAACCTGCCCGACTCCGACAAGGCTGCCGTCTTTGCCACTCTCGAAGCAAATGGCCTCGATGTCGCGCTCGACAGCCGCACTGGCGCCGTGTTGCTACCCCCTGCTGATCACGCCCGGGCGCGCATGCTGCTTGCCGCTGAAGGCCTGCCTAAGGCGGCACCCGGTGCACTCGACCTGCTGGCGGATATGCCGCTTGGCACTTCGCGGGCGGTCGAGGGGGCGCGGATCCGCAAGGCCGGCGAGCAGGAGCTGGCGCGGGCCATTGAGTCGCTCGATGGTGTCGAACGGGCGCGCGTCATCCTTGCACTGCCCGAGCCATCCCCGTTCGTGCGCGCGCAGCCAGACCCGAAGGCTTCGGTCACGGTGACACTTGCCCGTGGGCGCACGCTGTCTTCTGAGGAGACGCGGGCCATCGCCCATCTCGTCGCTGGCGCCGTTCCCGGCCTTGCGGCGGACTCGGTTGCCATTGCCGACCAAACTGGCCGGCTTCTGGCCGGTGGCCCGAGCATGGCTGAGCAGACGGCGCTTGCCCGCAGGCTCGAGCTCCAGCTGCGTCTGGAAGCGCGCGCGCGCGAGGCCGTGCTGGCGTTGCTCGGCCCGATCGTCGGCCCGGACTCCGTGCGGGCCGAAGTCGCAATCGATCTTGATCTTGCAACACGGGAGGCTGCGACCGAGCGCTATGAGCGCGAGGGAGCGCTGCGTTCGGAATCCCTTTCCTCCACCACGGCAACGGAGCCGCGGGCGATCGGCATTCCAGGGGCCCTCAGCAACACCCCGCCGGCAGCGGCGCAGATGACGGCCAATCCGCCGCCGACTGCAGCCCCGACCGAAGCCGCGAACCGCAGCGAATCCGCCACGCGCAACTATGAGCTCGGCCGCTCGATCGAAGTGACGGCCTCAGGCGGCGGCAGCATCCGCCGCATGACGGCGGCCGTTGTTATCCGTGACGATGCGCTCGGGCCGCCAGCGCAGCGGGCAGCGATGCTGCGGCAGATGGAAGCGCTTGTCCAGGGCGCGATCGGCTACGACCCGGCGCGCGGCGATCGTGTGACGGTGGTTGCACGCCCGTTTGCGCCCCCCTTGGTCGAGACGGTCCCGGTATGGCGCGAGCCTCTCGTCATTGAAGGCGCGAAATGGCTTGCAGCCGCCCTGGTTGCAATCGCCGTCCTCCTCCTCGTGGTAAGGCCTTTGCTTGCCCAGTGGCCGTCTGCGCCCGACCCAAAGCCGGCGGCGGAACCGGCTGAGCCGGCAATCCGCCTCGAGCCGCGGATCATCGACTATTCGGCAAAGCTGACCGAAGCGCGCCTTTTGGCATCGACGGATGCCGCGCGCGCCACGGCGGTTGCGCGTCGCCTTCTTGCCGAGCAGGATATCTGAGCCGTGCCCGCCCGCACCGCCCCGACGCTCAGCCTCGCCGAGCCAGTGAAGCTGACCGGCGCCCAGAAGACCGCGCTTCTTCTCCTGCTGCTTGAAGAAGAGCAGGCGGCAACGCTGCTGGCCCGGCTCGAGCCTTCCGAAGTGGAGGCGGTGGGGCAGGCGATGCTCGATGTGGCCGAAGCGAACCCGGCAACTGTTGATCGCCTGCTCGACGAAGTGCTCGCGATTGCCGATGAGACCGTGGCCCTTGGGGAAGGAGCGGGCACTGTCCGCCAGCTTTTCGGCCGGGCGCTGGGTGATGACCGCGCTGGTGGCATGATCGACCGGCTTGGCGACAAGGCCCGCCCGCAGGCGTTCGCGCGGCTGGGCTGGCTTGAGCCCTTTGCCATCGCCACGCTCCTCGAGACCGAGCATCCGCAGGCGCAGGCGCTTGTCCTTGCCCATCTTCCACCCGAGCGCGCAGCGCGCGTGCTCGCTGAGCTTCCGTCCGAGCTCCAGCCCGACCTGGTGCGGCGGGTGGCGACCATGGGTGCCGTCAGCCAGCATGTCGTCGATGCACTGGATTCGGGGCTGGTCGCGCGGCTGGCGGCGGCGCCGCCGCGCCAGCCGATCACCGATCTTGGCGGCATGAAGCGCGCTGCCGACCTTATCAATCTCTCAGGCCTCGACGAGGAGCTTGCTCTTGCCGCCTTGAGCGAAGTTGATCCGGATGCTGCCGACATCCTCGCTGAAACCCTTTTTACCTTCGAGGATCTGGACCGGCTCGACGACAAGGGCCTCCAGACCGTCATCCGCAATGTCGAGGCCGATGTGCTGGTGCCAGCCATCCGGGCGACAAGCGAGGGGTTGAAGGCCCGTATCCTGAAGGCGATGCCAGCTCGTGCTGCGCAAGCGCTCGAGGACGAGATCGCCAACCGCGGCCCAGTCAAGATCGAGGATGCGGAAGCCGCCAAGAAGGCAATTGCCGCGGCCGCACGCCGTCTTTCGGCCGATGGCGTCATCAGCCTGCCCGGCAAGGGGCCGGCCTATGTCTGAGGCAGCACCGAGGCCCGTGCCGCTCAAGGCCTTCCTGCGTGCGGAAGAGCCGCTGCCTGACCCGGGCCCGCCGCCACCCGACCCGGAGGCGATCTACCACGAAGGGTTCCGCGCCGGGCTTGCAGCCGCAGCAGCAGAAGCGGCTGAGAAAGCTCGCCAGATGGCGGATGCGCATGCCCTCGCGCTCGCCGCTGCCGACGAAAGCGCGCGCGCTCTTGCAGACGCTCTGGCCGAGGCGCTGACAGAAGCTGCGCTTGCCATTGCACGCGCCGTCCTCGCAGGCGAGCCTGCCGTTCGGCCCGAGCTTGTCCGGCGTCTTGTCGCTGATGTACTGGCTGCCGCACCAGCGGATGCGCGCGGGCGGCTTCATCTCCACCCCGATGCGCTGGCACTGCTCACCGGCCAGGCGCCGGAAGGCTGGGTGCTTGTTGGCGACCCGACGCTTGAACCCCATGGCGTGCGCGCGGAATTGGGCCGGCACCAGATCCTTGCAACGCTCGCTGGCCGGCTCGAGCAGGCCAGCGTCGAACTGGCTGCGGGCGCATGAGCCTCGACCTCCTGCCCCGGGCCCACGCGGCCGCTGGCCGGGCGGCCGTTGCGGCAGCGCAGCTGCGCGAGGATGCTGCGCGGATTGCCTTCCCGCCTGTTGAGTCCGGCGAAGTCCGGGCTTTCGACGGCCTCCTCGTGACAATCGAGGGTCTGGTTGCAGGGCCTGGCGTGCTGCTCGAGGTTGAAGCCGACCCCGCGCCTGTTGCGGCCGAGGTAATTGGCTTTCGCCGCGGCAGCCTGCTTGCGATGGCAATGGCACGCGGCGCCATCCGGCCGGGCGGCCGGGCCCGGCGCAGCGGCCGCGCCGATCTCGTTGCCTTCGGGCCCGAGCTGCTTGGCCGGGTGGTCGATGCCATGGGCCGCCCAGTCGATGGCGGCAGGCCCATCCGCTGCGCCGCTGCCACGCCGCTCGACGGCCGCGCTCTTCCGCCGCTCGACCGCGCCGACGTGTGCGCGCCAGTCGAAACGGGAGTGCGTGCCATCGACGCCCTGTTCACGCTTGGCCGCGGCCAGCGCATTGGCCTCATTGCCGGAACGGGAGTCGGGAAATCGACCCTGATGCGCGATTTGGTTTTCGGCATCCGTGCCGACGTCACTGTCGTTGCTCTGGTCGGCGAGCGGGGGCGGGAAATCTCCGGCATGGTGGACTCGCTTGGCAGCCGCTCGTGCTGCCACATCATCGCCGTTCCTGCTGACGAGGCTGCGCCCTTGCGGGTCCGGGGTGCACGCCGGGCGCTTGCAGTGGCGGAAGGGTTCCGGGCCACGGGCGCCCATGTGCTTCTGGTGATGGACAGCCTCACGCGCGCTGCCCATGCCCAACGCGAAATCGGCCTTGCTGCCGGCGAGCCTGCCGGCACGCGCGGTTATCCTGCCTCGGCGCTTGCGCTGCTGCCGAGGCTTATCGAGCGCGCTGGCGGCGATCGTGCCAGCGGGGGTGCGATTACGGCCGTCTTCACGCTGCTTGCTGACGGTGACGACCTTGTCGCGGATCCAGTGGTGGATACGGCGCGCGGTGTGCTCGATGGCCATATCGTGCTCACCCGAGAGCTGGCGGCGCGCGGCCGCCTGCCAGCGATCGACACTGGCGCATCTGTCAGCCGCACCATGGCGGCTTGCGTTGCGCCGGCGCATCTTGCGGCAGCGAGCGCTTTCTTGCGCGATGCCGCGCTGGTCGAGGCCAATCGCGACCTTCGCGTCATGGGCGCCTATGTCCCCGGGCAGGACATGACGCTCGACCAGGCAATGGCCCGGGCCGAGGCGATCGAGGAGTTCTTGATCCAACCGCCGGGGAGCCCTGCGCCCTTCGCTGCCTCGATTGCACAGCTTATCGAAACCTGGGGCGACCCGGGCGCCGAGAACGGTGACTGAGGGTCCGCATGAGCGGCGAGCGCGGCGGATCGCCGCGCTGCGCGAGCGGGAAGCGCTTGCCGCTGCGCGCGCGCTTGCAGCCGCCCGTGTTGCTGCAGCGCAGGCAGCCGAGGCAGCTGCGCGCGTCTCGGCGCTAGTGCGCATGACGGTGCCCCCAGCCGGCGCGGCGACGGCTGCCGCGCTCCTATCCAGCGCCACGCTGCGGGGGCTGCTCGCACCGATCCTCCTCGAGGCGGAACAGCAGCAAGCATCAGCCACGGCCGCTGCTGCCGGCGCTGCCGATGTGGCCGCGCGTGCGCGCGCCCGCTTGCAAAGCGCCAGAGAAGCCGAGCGGGCGGCAGCGGCTGCCATCCGCGCCGAGCGCGAGACGCGCGCTGCAGCAGATGCACCCAAGCCTGGTGCGAGGGAGAGGCTCTGATGTCCACCGTCTGTGCGACTGTTCCCTCGGCTCCAAGCCACGGGCCGCTTGATGCGGCGAAGGCCGAGGCGCCAGGCTTTGCACTCCTGTTCGGCGCGCTCGATGAAGCGATGCCCGATGCGGCAAGGCTCGATGCGGCAAGGCTCGATGCGGCAAGGCTCGATGTGGCCATGCGTGAGGACAAGGCGCGCAGTCATGGGCCGGCGGACGAGGCAAAGCGGGAGACAATGTGCTTGCCGCCTGACCCCGCGCAGGCGCTGGTGCTTCCCCTTCCTGGAATGGCGGCGGCCGCTCCATCTTTGTTTGCTGCACCGGCAGCGGCTTTGGTGGCTGACCCGGACGCCCAGACTGCGACTCGCCTCATCGCTCCATCCCCATCCTTCTCGTCTCGCGCATCGGTAAACGGCGACTTGCCCAGCCTTTCTGACACGCGCGCGGCCGGACTTGCGGCTGGCCTGCTGTGCGACGCGGAGGCGGCTCTGTGGCAGCATGCAGCATCGGCATTGACCGAGGGTCCACACCTGGCAGCAGCGCCCGCCTCGGACTCAGCAGCAAGGCAAGATGCGGCCTCGCCAACCCGGAGCACATCAGGACTGGCGGGTGAGGCCGTTCGACTGCCCGCGCTCTCGGCAGTGTCGCTTGCGATCGAAGTCGAGGGCAGCCCGGATGCGTTTGCGCATCCGGCGGCGGGCGCGCCCCGGCCAGCGCGCGGCTCGCTCGCACAAGCTCCAGGAGCGCTTGCAGGCGAATCAGCGGGAGCCTTGCAGCCGCTGGACGCGAGCGCCGCCATGCCAGGGCTGGTTGCGGTTGCTGACAGCTCGTCCGAGCTGCCGAAGTCTGGTCCGGAATGGACCGAGCCAGGGAAGGGGGATGCGCGGGAGGTTTCCCTCCCGGAAACCGTGGCTGATGCGCTCGACGCCTCCGAACCGGAAGTGGGGGGGCATGTCCAGACGGCAAGGTTGACAGTTGGATACGACGAGCGGTTGCGAATTACCCTGGGAGCTGTGACGGAGGCGAGCCGGGCCCTTCTCGAACGCGAGACTCCCGGGCTTGCGAGTGACCTCGCTGCCGCTGGTGCCAAAGTGGAGGCAATCCGCGTGGACCTGGTTGCACGCCTGCACCCAGATGGGCGGGCGGATGCAGCGGGCGGGCCGCATCCCGGGCCGGGGCAGGGTGGTGGAGCGCCCTTCGAGCAGGGCGCGCCGCGCGAGCGGGCTAATGCCCCTCTTCCCGATGCACCGGCAGGGCTGGGGATGCCGGGGCCGGAGCGCCCGGTTGCGTCTGACGGGGGAAAGATCGACCGCTATGCGTAACGCATGCCCTATGAGCACCCGCGCGGCGGGCAGCCGGATGGCAGCAGGCCATGGCTGACGCCCTCACCATCTCGGAGGACGCGACTGCCGAGACCGGGAAGAAGCCCGGCCTTCGGAAGCGCCTCTTCCTGCCTCTGCTGCTGCTTCTCGTCGGTCTTGGTGCCGGGGCGGGCGGGATGCTGGCCGCCCCGCGATTCTTCCCCGACCTGTTCCCGGCCGGCGATGCGGTCGGCGAGGATGGCGCCCCCGCGCCGAAGCCGCGCAAGGTAAGGCAAGCGCCGCTCAGCTACATCGAGCTCGACAACAGCTTCACTGCCAACCTCAAGGACAGCGGGCGCTACATCCAAGTCAAGATTGCGCTCTCCACGCACGGCGGAGAGCCGGTTGCAGAGGCGGTGGCGCAGCACAAGGTTGCAATCGTGGCAGCGACGCTCGCCGTCTTGGCTGATACCAGCCAGGCAGATTTCGAGGCTCCTGGCGGGCGCGAGCGGCTCGCCGCCCGGATGCGCATGGCCATCAATGACGTGCTGATGCGGAAATCGGGCGCGGCGGGAATCGACGATGTCTTCCTGACCAGCTTCGTGGTGCAATGATGGCGGCGGCGCGCAAGCCTGTCGCCTGGCGGCCGGTCACAGCGCCAGCTGCAGCTGCGCCCGCACGGCCTTCGCTGCCGCCTGACCTTGTTGATGCTCCTGCCTTCATTGCCACTGTCGGCCCTGATCTGACGCGGCTTATCGGCGCTCGCGTCTCGCTTTGCGCGACCGACTGGCCCGAACCCGTGCCCGACCTCGTCGAAGTGGCACGCCTCGCCCTTGCCGGCTGCGGCTTGCGCATCCTCCTCGATGAGGATGCCCTCGAAGCAATGATTGAAGCGATGTTCGGTGGCGCACTGTCGACCAGCCCCCGCCGGGCAAAGAGTCTCCGCCTTGCGCCGTCGAGTGGCACTTGGGTGGCGGCTGCGCGGCTGATCGGCCAGGCCATCGGTGCTGGTCTTGCAGCCTCGGGGCAGACGCGCGTTGGGGAAGCGCAGCCGGGAGCTCGGATCCTGGCGAGCCCGGCCGACTGCGCAGTCCCGCATCTGTGGTTCGACCTGCTTGTCGCTGGCCGGCAAGGCATGCTGGCGCTCGCCTCCGTGCCAGCCGACACGGCGACGGCTGCGGTGCCCGAGCCTGTTGCATCGCCGCCACCGGGCAAGGTGCAAGCTGGCCAGCGCATCCCGGACGACTGGCGCGCTCGCGCGGTTCGCCTCGTGCGTGCTGTCGATGTCGCCGTCGGTGTGCGGATTGCCGAGCTCTCCCTGCCGCTTGCTGAAGTGGTTGCGCTTCGGTGTGGCAGCATTCTTCCCATCGAGCCTCCGGCAACGCTCGGCCTCACCGTTGAGGGGGTCGCATGGCAACCGCCGACGGCCGGCGGAGGCGCAGGGGAAGGCCGCCAATGAACCAGATGACTCCGGGAAGGATGGCCGGCAAGCCGACCTCCAGCCGCACTCGGCGACGGCAGGGGCTGGAGATCAGCTTCGACTCAGACCCTCTGGCCGATCTCGACTCCTTTTCCGACAAGGATGGCGCGGAGAGCGCCGCCCGGCTGGCCGCGGATCTGGAGGGCGACAGGGTTGGCGACAGCGCCGCCCACCCGGCGGCTGCGGGGCCTTCTCCAGACCAGCTGGTCACGGGCGCGGCTGCTGCGAACGGGGCGCGGCCAGGGGATCCTACGGCCGCCCCAGCTTCCGGCGCTGGGCTTGCAAGCGCCGATGGCCCCCAGCCGGCGCGGCAGGCCGACCCGGCAGATGCGGCCCGCGCCCTTGGGATTCCGCTGCCGCTGGCGAAGATCGAGGTGACGGTCTCGGTCGAAGTCGGCCGCACGCGGCTGCGCCTTGCCGACCTCGTTTCGGTGGCGCCAGGCGAGCTTGTCGCGCTCGACCGCATGACGAATGCTCCCGTCGACATCCTCGTGAACGGCAAACTCTTTGCTCGCGGCGAGATTGTCGCGATTGGCGAGCGCTTCGGCGTGCGCCTGACCGAGCTCGTGGAGCCGGGGGACCTGCCATGATTGCCGATTTCCTTGTGCGCTTGCTCCTTGCCTTGCCGCTGGTGCTTGGTCTTGCTGTTGCGACCCTGCTCTTCCTGCGGCGCAGCGGGCTGCCGCTTGCACAGCGCTTTGCTGCGCGCTGCAGGGGCTGGACCTGGCCTGGAACCGAGCGCCCTGGAACCCAGCGCCCTGGAACCCAGCGCCAGGCCGAGGTGCCCCGGCTCGAGCTTGTTGCAAGCCGCATCCTCCAGCCCGGCGTTCGCATTGCCGTGCTGCGCCACGCCGGCTGCGACTATCTCATCGCCATCGCGCCTCAAGGCGTGACGCTGCTGGCAACCGAGGCTACACCCGCGCTCGAGGCCAGAGCCGCGCCAGCGCTGCGGCCCCTTCCCGCCGAGGCCGCGGCATGACCTGGTCATTCCGCAACTTCGCCCACCTTATCATGCTGTTGCTCGGCTTCCTGGCACTGTTCGCAGCAAGTGGCGCAAGTGCTGAGGCCTTGGCGCCGAGCGAAGGGACAGGAACGCTGTTCGGCGGTCTCAAGGCGCTGGCGGAGGCGGGTGGCGATAGGGGAGCGCTCTCGCTTTCGCTCCAGGTCCTCCTGCTCATGAGCCTGCTGACGGTGCTGCCGTCGGTTGTCCTCATGATGACGGCGTTCCTTCGTATCATCATTGTGCTCGCCATCCTGCGGCAGGCGCTCGGGCTCCAGCAGGCGCCGCCCAACCAGCTCCTCGTCGGCCTCGCCCTGTTCATGACCTTCTTCGTGATGCAGCCCGCCATCAGCCAGATCAACGCGACCGCCGTGCAGCCCTGGGTGGCCGACAGCATCCCCGCCGAAGTCGCGATCGCCCGGACTGGCGATGTGCTCCACAGCTTCATGATGGCCAACACCCGCTCGAGCGATTTGAAGCTCTTTGCCGACATGGTCGGGGCTGGGCCATTCGCGTCTCCGGAAGACGTGCCGATGCGTGTTCTCCTGCCGGCTTTTGCGACTTCTGAACTGAAGACCGCCTTCCAGATCGGAGTCCTCATCTTCCTTCCCTTCCTCGTCATTGATCTCGTGGTCGCAAGCGTACTGATGGCGCTTGGCATGATGATGGTCTCGCCCATCATGATCGCGCTCCCGTTCAAGTTGATGCTGTTCGTCGCTGTCGACGGCTGGAGTCTCGTCATGGCGTCGCTTGCAGCGAGTTTTGCTGGCGGCTGAGGTCATGGGGGGGGAGGACATCCTCTATGACATGGCGCGCCGCGGCCTCATCGTGCTGACGCTTGCGACGCTTCCCGCGCTTCTGGCTGCCCTTGTCATCGGCCTTGTCATCGGGCTTGTTCAGGCGGCGACCTCAATCAATGAGGCGACCTTGACCTTCGTTCCCAAGCTGGTCGGAGTTGCCCTCGTGCTCGCGGCCTTTGGCGGCATCATCGGCGGGCTCGTGCTCGATTTCACGCGCGAGGCGATCGAAGCGATCCCGGCGCTGACGCGCTGATGCTCTCTTCCGAACTGAGCCGTGCCGTCGCAGCACCAGAGGCCTTCCTCCTCCACCTCATCTGGTGCTCGCTTCGCATCCTTGGGGCACTGGCGCTGCTGCCAGCGCTCGGCGGCCAGGGGATCCCCGTGCAGGTGCGCGTGGGCCTGGCCGCCGTCGTTGGCGCCTACCTCCTTGCCGGCCCCGGCGCACCCCAGCCGCCAGATGACCTCATCAGCCTCGGGGGCCTCCTTGCGATTGCCGGCGAGCTCCTGATCGGCCTTGCCATTGCCCTTGCCCTCCACGCTGCCTTCGCTGCCGCGCTTGTGGCTGGCGAGTGGATTGCCCAGAGCATGGGGCTCGGCTTTGCCATGGTCGTCAACCCGACAGCCGGGCCAATGTCGGTGCTTGGTGTGCTCTTCATTCTCCTCACCTGGGGCCTCTTCCTTGCCGCCGGCGGCCATCTGCTCGTCATCGAGGTGCTCGTCGAAAGCTACCGCGCCATGCCCTCGGCCGCGGCTCTCCTCGCGCCGGAGCGGCTCTCGGTCATCGTCGCCTGGGGCGGCTTCGCGCTCGCAAGCGGCCTTGTCGCCGCACTGCCGCTCGGCGGCGCGCTGCTCCTTGTCAACATCGTGATCGCGGTTGCCGCCAAGTCGGCGCCGCAACTGAACCTGTTCGCGGTCGGCTTCCCGCTCATGCTGGCTGGCGGGATCGTCGGCCTGCCGCTTGCCCTTCCCGGCATGGCAGCGGCGCTTGGCGGCACGCTTGTCGAGCTCCAGCTTGCGCTCAGGGGTCTCATTCTTGGCTGAGCAGCTCGACCAGGACCAGAAGACCGAAGCGCCCACAGCGCGGCGCCGCGAGGACGCACGCCGGGAAGGTGACCTTCTCGCCTCGCGCGAGCTTGTGACGGCGATGAGTGGCATTGCCGGGGCCCTGTGGCTCTTCCTGTTCGGTGCGCGTGTGGCAGCGCGGTTCCGCGACGCCGGCGCCGCGGCGCTTGCCATCAACTCCTCGGACCTTGCGGACTGGAACCCGGTCGGTGCCCTGTTGGCAATGCTCGGCACCCTTGCCCTTCCGCTTGCGGCCCTTGCCATCCTCGTGCTTGTCGCCGTGATCGCCGGGCGGGCGCTGACCGGGGGCCTGGTGTTCGCGCCGAAGCTGCTCGAACCCAAGGCGGAGCGGCTCGATCCGCTGAAGGGTCTCACGCGCATCTTCGGCCGCCAGGGCCTCGTTGAGCTTCTGAAGGCACTTGCCAAGGCGGCGCTGCTCTTGGGGATGGGCGCTGCCTTCCTCTGGCGCGACCGGGGCCTCTTGGCCGGCCTTTCTACCATGCCGCTCGAAGCTGCCATGCCGGCCCTGTTGGACCGCGGCGTCTTCCTCTTCCTGGCGCTGACGGCTGGCCTCTTTATCATCGCTGGCGGTGATCTCCCCGTCCAGTTCCTCCAGTGGCTGAAGAAGCTGCGCATGACGCGCCAGGAACTGAAGGACGAGATGAAGCAGACCGAAGGCCGGCCGGAAGTGAAGGCGGCGCTTCGGCGCATGCAGCACCAGCTGCGCAAGGCGGCGAACCGAAGTGCAGTCCGGGACGCTTCCGTCGTGCTCGTCAATCCCGGCCATTTCGCGGTTGCGCTGCGCTACCGGCCAGGCGAGGATTTGGCCCCCGTGATCGTCGCCCGTGGCCGCGGCCCGGTTGCGCTTGCCATCCGCGAGCTTGCTGCGGAATTCGGAGTCGTAACCCTTGCCTATCCTGCCGTTGCCCGCGCGCTCTATTTCACGGGCCGGGTCGGCCAGACGATCCGCACGGACCTCTATGTCGCGGTTGCAACCATCCTCGCCTTTGTCATGCGGGTGAACGCGCTGCCAAAGGACGCGCGCGTGTACGACAATCCGCCTGACGTCGAAGTGCCCGAAGGCCTGCGCTACGATTCCGAAGGCCGCCGCGAAACCACCATTTGAGCGTTCAGGCGGAGGCTGGCATGGGCCCGGCCATGCTTCGCGCCCTCCTCCTGCTGTTTGCGCTCGGCGCGGCGGCGGCCTCCGCTGAGCCGGCCGCAGTCGCCAGCACGCTTCGAGTCGAAGCCATCAGCGATGGTGCGCGTGTTCGCCTGGCGCTGAGCCGAGCGCCGGCCGGGGCGATCACTCACTTCCACCTCGCCGCGCCCGACCGGATCGTCATCGACATCGCTGGCGCCAGCACCGTTCGCCGCGAAGCTCCCGGCGCTGGCCCGGTCAGGTCCGCCCGCCTTGCCCAGTTCGATGGTAGGACGGTCCGGCTGGTGCTTGAAGCGGCTGCGCCCATGCGTCTTGCCGGCGCCCGCCTCGTGGAGGCGCCGCGCGGCGGACCGGTGCTCGAGCTTGAGATGCAAGCCAGCAGTGCCGCCGCCTTTGCCGCCGCGGTCCGGCAGGGGCGCTCGACGCTCGCGCTCAGCCGGCCGGACTCCGGCCCGGCCGTGCCGGGGCCGCTCGCCGAGATCGCCGCCCTGCTCGACGCTCCGCCCACATCCACGCCCGCCGTGGTTCCAGCCGAAGCGGTGCGGCGGGCGCGCGGCCGGCCGGTCGTCGTCATCGATCCGGGCCATGGCGGAAAGGATGTGGGCGCGAATGCGGTGACCGGCGGCTATGAGAAGGATGTGACGCTTGCCGTTGCCCGCGCTGCCGCACGCGTGCT
>NZ_JBRCLD010000048.1:0-8274 GCF_053487655.1 Thermaurantiacus sp.
ACCTTCAACCAGGTGAACATCGACTTCCTCAACACCATCTACTGGAACGATCAGGAAGTGACCATGGAGCAGCTCCGCACCTACATGGAGCAGGTTGGCAGAATGCCGGCCGATGACCAGCCCGAGCTTCGCCTCCGCCCCGACGCTCTTGCCCGCTACGAAGTGGTGAACCAGGTCATGGCAATTGCGCAGTTGAGTGGCATTAAGAAAATGGGCTTTGTCGGCAACGAGGCCTACGCGAGCTAGAAAGCTGTCAGGCCGCTTCGGCTGTGAACTGAAGCCGAGCAAGCCGGGCGTAGAGGCCTCCGCGCGCCACCAGCTCGCTGTGGCGCCCACTTTCCACGATCCGCCCGCCCTCCATCACAAGGATCCGGTCTGCCGTCCTGACCGTTGCCAGTCGATGCGCTATGACGAGCGTCGTGCGTGTTGCCATCAGGGTTTCGAGCGCATCGGCGACCAGCGCCTCACTCTCCGAGTCGAGCGCCGACGTCGCCTCGTCGAGCAGCAGTAGTGGCGCATCCTTCAAGATCGCCCGGGCAATTGCAATCCGCTGGCGCTGGCCGCCGGAAAGTCGCACACCGCCTTCCCCCAGCTCGCTCATGAGGCCCTCGGGAAGCGCCCGCAGGAATTCGGCGGCGTGCGCAGCTTCGGCCGCGTCCCATATTTCCGCCTCGGTTGCCTCCCAACGACCGTAAGCGATATTATCCCGTGCTGTCCCTGAGAAGATGACGGGCTCCTGCGGCACGACGGCAATCCGGGCCCGCACCGCGTCTGGGTCGGCGTCCCTCAAGTCCACCCCGTCCAGCAGCACCCGCCCGGCCTCCGGGTCGTGGAACCGCAGCACCAGCTGGAAGATGGTCGACTTGCCCGCCCCGGATGGGCCGACGATTGCGATCCGCTCGCCGGGGGCAACGCGGAACTCAATTCCATCCAACGCGACGGCATCAGGCCGGCTCGGGTAGCGGAAGCGGACTCTCTCGAAGACGAGCCGCCCCTCCGCCGGCACTGGCAGCGCAACTGGCCGGTCCGGCGCGCGAATCTCGGGCTGCTCGGCCAGAAGCTCGCGGATCCGCGCCGAGGCCCCTGCTGCACGCATGAAATCACCATAGACCTCCGAAAGTGCCCCGACTGCGCCAGCGACGATCGCACTCGCCAGCACAAAGGCCGCGATGGTGCCACCGGTCATCCGCCCGGCGACAACGTCGCGCGCGCCTTCCCAAAGCACCAGCGTGATCGCCCCGAAGGCGAGCACAATGACGACCGCCGTCAGGATGGCCCGGATCCGGTTCCGCCGGAGCGCGGTCTGGAAGGCCCGCTCGGCGGCGGCGGCGAAGCGGTCGCTCTCCCGCCCGACCGCACCAAAGGCCTGCACTGTCTTGATGGCGCGAAGCGTCTCCGAGACCAAGGCGCCGACATCTGCCACCCGGTCCTGGCTCTTCTGCGAGAGATTCCGCACCATCCGCCCCATCAGGATGATGGGGCCAACAACCATCGGAATCACAAGCAACATGAGACCTGTCAGCTTCGGGCTCAGCCAGAACAGATAGGCAAAGCCCCCCACTCCCATGAAGGCGTTGCGCAGCGCCATCGAGGTGGAGGTCGCGACAACCTGCTCGATGATGGCGGTATCTGCCGTCAGACGCGAAGCAATCTCGGATGGGCGATTGAGCTCGAAGAAGCCGGGGTCGAGCCGCAAGAGATGGCCCTGTACTCGAGTCCGCAAATCGCGGACGATCCGCTCGCCCACCCAGGAGACAAAGTAGAAGCGCACCGCAGTCGCAACGCCGAGCACAGCGACAACTGCAAGGAGGATGAGGAACCAGCGGGAGATGTCGGAACCTGCGCCGGCAGCAAAGCCGCGGTCGATGATGAGCTTGAAACCCTGCGGGATGGCAAGCGTTGCACCTGCGGCCACCACCAGCGCGACAAATGCGGCAATGAGCTGGGCCGGGTAGCAGCGGGCATGCTCCCACAACAGCCCGAGACTCGACAGCCGCGTCTGCCTCTTCCTGTCGTCATTGGAAGGCACGTTCACGGGCTCGCCCTAGCCCCCGCTTCCGGCGCCGGCAATTGCCGCGCCGCCGCAAGCAAGGCTATGCTTTGCCTCCATGCCCTCTCTTTTCGAGCAGATCTGGCGCACCCATGAGATCCGTCCCGGCCTGGTCGCCATCGACCGGGTCATGCTCCACGAACGCACCGGGGCCGCGGCGCTGCGCGCGCTTGCGGCCTCGGCGCGTTCGGTCACAAACCCGGCGCACGCCTTCGTCGTCATGGACCATATCGTCGACACGCGCCCCGGCCGCACCGACCAGACGCTCATGCCCGGCGGCCAGGCCTTCATCAGCGAAACCCGCGCCGCCGCCCGCGCGTTCGGCCTCAAGGTCTTCGACGTGACCGACAAGGACCAGGGCATCACCCATGTCATCTCGCCCGAGCTTGGGATCGTGCTCCCTGGTCTCACCCTGGTTGCTCCTGACAGTCATACGGGAACGCAAGGAGCCTTCGGCGCGCTCGCCTGGGGACTCGGCAGCTCCGAGGCCGAGCATGCGCTCGCAACCGGCACCTTGCGGGTCCAGAAGCCCGGGGCGATGCGCGTGACGGTCAGCGGCCGGCTCGGGCCCGGCGTCACGCCCAAGGACCTCGCCCTCCACCTGATCGCCACCCACGGCGCCCGCGGCGGAGAGGGCATGGTGGTCGAGTTCGCCGGCCCAGCTGTCACAGCACTCGACATGGAAGGGCGGATGACGCTCGCCAACATGGCAACGGAGTTCGGCGCCTTCTCTGCCCTCATCGCCCCTGATTCGGAGACCTTTGCCTGGCTTGCTGGCCGGCGTTACGCGCCTGCAGGTCCGCTTTGGGAGCAGGCGCTCGCCTGTTGGCAGACGCTCCGCTCCGGACCCGACTCCGTCTTCGCACGTGAGATCCACGTCGATGCCGCCGACGTTGCCCCCATGGTCTCCTGGGGCACCAGCCCGCAACACAGCGTGGCGATCTCCGGCACCGTCCCGACCGCATCGCAGGCCGGCCTCGCTGCCGAAGCCCACGCCCGCGCGCTCGCCTACATGGGGCTCGCACCCGGCCAGCCGCTGCTCGGCCTCCCCATCGAGGGCGCCTTCATCGGCTCCTGCACCAACAGCCGTCTCTCCGATCTCAGGCGCGCAGCCGAGATCGTCCGCGGCCACAGGGTGGCGCCGGGCGTGCGCAAGGCGCTCGTCGTTCCCGGAAGCCAGGCAGTCAAGCGCGCCGCCGAGGCGGAAGGGCTGGACCGCATCTTCACCGACGCTGGCTTTGAATGGCGGGAGTCGGGCTGCTCGCTCTGCTTCTTTGCGGGAGGGGAAAGCTTCGGCGCTGGCGAGCGGGTCATCTCGTCCACCAACCGCAATTTCGAGAGCCGGCAGGGCCCGGGAACGCGCACCCACATCGCCAGTCCCGAAGTGGTGGCAGCGAGCGCCATTGCCGGCGCCATCGCCCATCCTGGAGTGCCCGGCTGATGCCTGCGCCGCTCCGCATAATCTGCGGTCCCGCGCTCCCCTTCCGCGAGGACAATGTCGATACCGACATCATTATCCCCAGCCGCGAGATCAAGGGCACGGGCCGGACCGGCCTTGCCGCCGGCCTGTTCGCCAACCGCCGCTATCTCGATCCCGTGGCCCGCCTTGAGAACCCCGACTTCCCCCTCAACTGGCCGCAGTTCCGCAAGGCCCCCATCTGGCTCGCTGGCGCCAATGTCGGCTGCGGCTCCAGCCGCGAACATGCCGCCTGGGCGCTCGCCGAACATGGCTTCCGCGCCGTCATTGCCGAGAGCTTCAATCCGATCTTCTTCGCGAATTGCGTGCGCAACGGGATCGCCCCCGTGGTGCTCCCGCGCGAGGTGATCGCGAGCCTCGCAAACCCGGTCACGGTTGATCTCGAGGCGATGCAGGTGAACGGCCACCCCTTCACCCTGCCCGACGAGGCCCGCACCATGCTGATGGAAGGCCTGGACCCCATCGCGCTCACGCTCCTCGAGGCTGACGCGATTGCCGCCTGGCAGGAACAGGATCGCCGCGCCCGCCCTTGGGCCTGGCTCGCCCGTCAGTAGACGAACATCGGCAGGCCCTCGACTCGGCCGAGCTTGGGCCGGTAGGTGGCCGGGTCGAACAGGCGCTCGACATCCACCCGCCGCGCGCCCTGCATCAGCACCTCGATCTCCGAGCTTGCATAATTGCCGTCGATGAGCCCGACCAGCCGCCCATGCCGTCCCTCCTCCAGCAGCTGCACGGCGAGCGCGCCGAAGGCGAAGCCGACCATCCGGTCGAGCGCATCGGGCGCCCCGGCGCGCATGAGATAGGCGAGCTCCTGCACGATGGTGCCGACCCCTGTTGCTGCTTCAAAACTGCGGGCGAGTTGCCGGCCGATCCCGGCTCCTTTCCGCTGGCTTGCCGAGAGGTCCAGGTCGGCAGCTGCCGCACCCTCGATCACGGCCCCTTCCGAGACCACCAGGATCGCATAGCCGTCCGGATTTTCCGCCCGGTCCGCGACCAGCAGGGGGAACAGCCGCTCGGGTGCAACCGGCACTTCGGCGATCGCCGTCCTGTCCACCTGCGCCAGGAACCCGGCGACGAGCGCCGTCTCGCCCGAGCGGCGGCCGAACAGCTCGACGATGGCGACCCGCTCGTGGCTTGCTGCTGTGGTCCTAAGCGCATTGATGGCGTCCACCGAACGCGTGACGGCCGTCGAGAAACCGAGAGCATAGTCGGTGCCGAAGACATCATTGTCCATCGTCTTGGGTACTGCGACCACGGGGACGCCAAGCTTCGAGAAATGCACTGCCGACCTGAGCGTTCCGTCACCACCGAGCACGATCAGCGCATCAAGCCCGAGCCTCCCGAACAGCGCGAGGATGGCCGCCGTGTGATCGCCTGTGTCCGTGGTCGGGTCGAATCGGGCGCTGTGGAGGATCGTGCCGCCCAGACGATCGATCCCGCGCACAGCAGCACGATCCAGCATCACGGCATGGCCTGCTGCAAAAGGATCGTCGCTCGTCGCTGCCGCCACCACCCCCTGCCAGCCACGCTTCAGCCCCACGACCTCGTGCCCGCCCTCGCAAGCGCTTAGCACAACCGCGCGGATGCAAGGATTGAGCCCCGGCACATCGCCGCCGCCAGTAAGCAAGCCGATCCGCATCAGCTGCAGTCTGCAAGGGGGACAGTTGCTGGGCGACTTGAGCTATTGGGCGTATCGCCCAGCCGGGCATAGACGAGCTTCGCCCACCGCGGGCTGCAGGCATGGGCAGGTTTGACGCGCCCATCACGCAAGATCCGCTTGCTGCACCCCAGCAGGCCGTCGAGTCGCCATTCTTCGAGCAGCTGGAAGGGCCGCATCAACGTCAGCAAGCCGAGGCTCTGCTTAGCGCTGGCCCCAAGCCCCTTCGTGGCAAGAGCGAGAACTCGTGCCGAATATGCGCGGTAAAAGGCAGGGGCTGGCGGGGCTGCCACCAGCAATGTGCAGGAAGACAAGCGAGAGGCCCTACGCAGGCTCAGGCCCCGTCCCTGCCCATCTCCGCCTCGAGATTGGCGACAATGGAATCGAAGAAGGCTTCTGTCGTCATCCACGGCTGGTCCGGGCCGATCAAGAGCGCAAGGTCCTTGGTCATGGCACCGCCTTCGACAGTTTCGATGCAAACCCGCTCCAGCGTCTCGGCAAAGCGAGTCACCTCGGGCGTCTCGTCAAGCTTGCCGCGATGCATGAGACCTCGTGTCCAGGCGAAGATCGAGGCAATCGGGTTGGTCGAAGTGCTCTTGCCCTGCTGGTGCTGGCGATAATGTCGTGTGACCGTCCCGTGCGCAGCCTCCGCCTCGACGATCCGGCCATCGGGCGTCATCAGCACGCTCGTCATGAGGCCGAGCGAACCGAAGCCCTGTGCCACCATGTCAGACTGCACGTCACCGTCATAATTCTTGCACGCCCACACAAACGCACCCGACCATTTGAGCGCCGAGGCGACCAGGTCGTCGACGAGGCGATGCTCATAAGTGATGCCAGCGCGCGTAAAATCCGATTTGAATTCGGAATCGAACACGTCCTGGAACAGGTCCTTGAAGCGGCCGTCATAGGCCTTGAGGATCGTGTTCTTGGTCGAGAGATAGACTGGCCATTTCCGTGCCAGGCCATAATTCAGGCAGGCTCGGGCGAAATCGCGGATGCTGTCGTCGAGATTGTACATTCCCATCGCAACACCAGCGGAGGGGAAGTGAAAGACTTCATGCTCAATCGCTTCGCCGCCGTCTTCTGGTTCCCAGCGAATGGTCAAGCGGCCAGGCCCTGGGATCCGGAAGTCCGTCGCCTTATATTGATCGCCGAAAGCATGCCGGCCGACCACGATGGGACTCGTCCAGCCGGGGATGAGGCGCGGTACAGTCCTGATGACGATGGGCTCGCGAAACACCACACCGCCCAGGACGTTGCGGATAGTCCCATTTGGGGACTTCCACATTTTCTTGAGGCCAAACTCTGCGACTCGCGCTTCATCTGGAGTGATGGTTGCGCATTTGACGCCCACCCCATGCTCGGCGATCGCGTGCGCCGCCTCCACTGTCACTCGATCCTCGGTCCGGTCGCGCTCGGCAATTCCAAGATCATAGTAACGCAGGTCCACCTCGAGATAGGGAAGGATCAGACGTTCGCGGATCCAGGCCCAGATAATCCGCGTCATCTCGTCGCCGTCCAGCTCGACGACCGGACCTTTCACCTTGATCTTGTCCATGCTGCTCCTCGGCCCCCGTGGTCGTCGGTCCCTAACCGGGGGGCAGCAGGGCTTCAAGCGCTGCGAGCGACGGCAAGTGGGTCACATGCGCCAGCACGTCCCGGCCGACAAACCCGGTCGCCTCGAGATGGGCAAGGAGTGCAAGAAAAGGCTCCCAGAAGCCGCCATCGCCCAGCAGCAGGACCGGCCGGTCGTGAAGGCGGAGGTTGCGCCAGGAGAGGATCTCGACGAGCTCATCAAGCGTGCCGATCCCTCCTGGCAGCGCCAGCACTGCGTCCGCCGTCTCGAACATGCGCGCCTTGCGCACGTGCAGGCTATCCACCACCTCAAGATGGGCGAGCCCGTCCAGGGCCACTTCGAGCGCCACAAGGAACGAGGGGATCACGCCTTCTACGCGCCCGCCGCCGTCGCGCGCAGCGCGCCCGGCTGCTCCCATCAGCCCAAGCGCGCCACCGCCATAGATGAGCGTGACCCCGCGTGCGGCAAGCAGCGCCCCGACTGCGCTGGCCGTTGCCATGTGCCGCGGGTCGGCGCCGGCGCGCGAGCCGCAGAACAGCAGCAACCGCCGGATCGGCCCTGGCGGTGCCATCTGCGGTGGCGCATCATGAGGGTGGGCGACAGCTGGAAAGGTAGGCCGGTCGGGCGCATCGGTCATATGGAGCCTATGCCATTGGCGAGTGTGCGGGGCGAGTGCTGCGCCAGATTGTCCATTGAATTCTGTCCCGCGCGCCCGCTATGAAGGGGGCGTTCTTCCTGCGTTACGGAATTGCAAGATGGCCTCAACGCCCGAAGCTGCCGAAGGCGGCGAGATCCGCCGCCGAGATTTCATCTACATCGCAACCGGTGCGTTTGGCGCCGTTGGTGCTGCGGCCGTTGCCATCCCCTTCATCAACCAGATGAACCCTTCCGCCGATGTTCGCGCCATGGCGACGACGGAAATCGATATCTCTGCCGTTGAGGAGGGGATGGCGATTAAGACGATCTGGCAGTCGAAGCCAGTGTTCGTGAAGCATCTGACTGCTGCTGAGATTGCCGAGGCCAACAAGGTCGATGTGGCGAGCCTGCGCGACCCCCAGACACTTGACGATCGGACCAAGCCGGGCAAGCCGCAGTGGCTCGTCACCCTTGGGGTTTGCACCCATCTTGGGTGCGTGCCCCTCGGCGCCGGCCAGGGCGAAAGCCGGGGCGACTACAATGGCTATTTCTGCCCCTGCCACGGCTCCCACTATGATACCGCCGGGCGGATCCGCAAAGGTCCGGCTCCGTACAATCTCGAAGTGCCGCCTTACGAATTCACCTCCGACACCATCATCAGGATCGGGTGAGACCATGAGCTTTCCCTGGGCTGAACATTATGAACCCAAGCATCCACTGATGAAGTGGATAGACAGCCGGCTGCCCTTGCCGCGGCTGGTCTTCAATGCCGTCGGCGCTGGCTATCCAGTGCCGCGGAATATCAACATTTGGTATAATTTTGGCGTACTTGCCGGGGTTGCCCTCATGATCCAGATCATCACCGGCATCGTGCT
>NZ_JBRCLD010000049.1:0-48271 GCF_053487655.1 Thermaurantiacus sp.
TCTCGGCAATGGCTACAGCGCTCCTGACTTCGAACAGGTGACCGACGTCGTCGATGTCTGGTTCGATTCCGGCTGCACCCACGCCTTTGTGACCGAACCCCGGCTCGGCGCCGAACAGGCCGACCTTTACCTTGAAGGCTCGGACCAGCATCGCGGCTGGTTCCAGTCGTCGCTCTTGGAAGCCTGCGGCACCCGTGGCCGCGCGCCCTACAAGGCCGTGCTCACGCACGGCATGACGCTCGATGAGCAGGGGCGGAAGATGTCGAAGTCGCTCGGCAACGTCATCGACCCCCTGAAGGTCATCGGCGAGAATGGCGCCGATGTGCTGAGGCTCTGGTGTGCAACCGTCGACTTCACCGAGGACACGCGCTTCGGCAAGACCGCGCTCCAGACCACTGCCGACAGCTACCGGAAATTCCGCAACACGCTGCGCTATCTCCTGGGCGCGCTGGCCGGTTTCACCGCGGCGGAGCGGGTGACGGTCCCTGACATGCCGCTGCTCGAACGCTGGGTGCATTCCCGCCTCGCTGCGCTCGATGCCGAGTTGCGTGAGCATGTCGAGGCCCATTCCTACAGCCGGATGGTGGCGACGCTCGCGCGCTTCGTGAACGAAGACCTCTCTGCCTTCGCCTTCGATGTGCGAAAAGACAGCCTCTATTGTGATCTGCCGGCAAGTCTGCGCCGCCGCGCCTGGCGCACGACGGTTGCGACGCTCTTCGACTGGCTCGTCACCTGGCTTGCGCCCGTTCTTGTCTTCACCAGCGAGGAAGCCTTCAGCCACCGTTACGGACCGGAGGCGGGCTCGGTGCACTTGCGCACCTATGCAGCCGTCGATCCGGCGTGGCGGGACGAGGCGCTTGAGGCCGACATGGAGCGGCTTCTTGCCCTGCGCGCCACAGCATTCGACACGCTCGAGGCGCTTCGCCGCAACAAGACGATCGGAAGCTTTCTCCAGGCCGAGCTCGACGTTGCCGTCGCCGACCCCGCAGACCTTGCAGCGCTTGCCGGGCTTGATCTTTCCGAGCATCTGCTCGTCGCCGATGTCCGCCTCCGCCAGGACGAAGGTCCGCGCTTTGCTGTCTCCGCCACGCGCACTTCACGTCTGCGCTGCGACCGCTGCTGGCGCCACCTGCGGGATGTCGATGCCAACTCGGGGCTCTGCGCGCGCTGCACTGGAGCCGTTCGATGACACCGGCTCGCGCCTATGCGCTTGCCGCGCTCGTGTTCGGGCTTGACCAGCTGACCAAGTGGTGGATCGTCCACGTCGTGCGGCTCGAGGAGCGGTTCACCATCCCGGTGCTCCCCATTTTCTCGCTCACCTGGGTCGAGAACCGGGGTGTCTCGATGGGCCTCTTGACTGCCGACACGGAAGTCGGCCGCTGGCTGCTCGTCGCGCTTACCGCCACCATTGCCGCTGTGGTCGCGCTCTGGATCCAGCGCGAGAAAAGACCATCCGAGCAGCTTGCATTGGCGCTGGTGCTTGGCGGGGCCCTTGGCAATATCGTCGATCGAGTCCGGCTCGGCTATGTCATCGACTTCGTCCAATTGCACATCGGCCGCTGGTCCTTCTATGTGTTCAACGTCGCCGATGCAGCGATCAGCGTTGGAGTCGTGCTGCTGCTGGCAGCGGCACTTTTTGAGCGCTCGGCCACGAGGAAGGAAAGCCCATGACGATACGCTCGCTTTTCCTCTTTGTTCTGCTCGCCGGCTGCAGTGGGGGAATTGCTGACCGCAAGCGGCCTGACGAATTCGCTGTCGGCCGTCAGGCACCGCTCGTCATTCCGCCGGAATTCTCGCTCGCCCCGCCAGCGCCGGGGGCGCCGCGCCCACTTGCAGCCGACAGCCAGCAGCAGGCGCTTGAAGCCCTGTTCGGGCCGGGCGTCACGCTTCCGCCCAAATCCGCAAGCGAGCTCAGCCTTCTTGAAGGTGCTCGCGCCACATCAGCCACCGACCCGATGATCCGCAACTATGCCGGCGAAATGCGGGGTCCGGCCAACCGGACGCTTGCAGTCGACAAGGGATCGTTCCTGCGCGAGCTCCTCGATGCGCCGTCCTTCACGCGCAATCCCGAGGTCGCTCGCGTGGTCATCCCGGGCGCCTAGGCGCGGCGCGCTTCGAGCTCCTCCCAAAGTCGCGCAGCAACACCTGCAAGCGTTTCGGCGACGGGACCAGTTGCAAGTGGCGTCCCTTGGTCCGAGGCAGCCGTTACTGCCGGATCCAGTGGAAGCGCGGCCACAAGCGGTGCGCCAAGAGCCGCTTCAAGCTTGGGCGCATCAGCCTTGCCGAAGGGATGGAGCAACTTTCCACCTGGCGCATCGATTCGCGCCATGTTGGCGATGGTGCCGAGAACCGGCACATCGAGCTGACGGAACAGCGCTGCGGCGCGACGCGCATCGGCAACGGCGAGCGCTTGCGGCGTGGTGACGAGCACCACGCCTGCGGGCCGCAGCTTCTGGGCGAGCGTGATCTGGATATCGCCGGTGCCCGGCGGCATGTCGACGATGAGCACGTCGAGTTGGCCCCAGTCCGCTCCAGGCCCCATCTGCACCATGGCACCGGATATCATCGGACCGCGCCAGGCAACCGCCCGGTCGGGGTCGGCCATCAGGCCCATGCCAAGAACCTTGAGGCCATGGGCCGCAACCGGGATCAGGCGCCGGTCGCTGGTGGCCGTGGCGCGAGTTCGGATTCCAAGCAGAATATGGGCCGAGGGCCCGTGAATGTCCGCGTCGAGAAGGCCAACTGCGAGGCCGCGCCGGCGCAGCGCCAGGGCGAGATTGGCAGCGACAGTCGATTTGCCGACCCCTCCCTTGCCAGATGCAACAGCAACGACATGGCGAACGCTGGCGAGTCCGTTGGCATCAGCAGTGGGCCCGCTCACGTGCCGTTCGGAGGTCTGGATGATCCGCACCCGCGCAACGCCGGGCACTTGGCGGAGGCGGGTGATGATCTCCGTTTCAAGGGCGCGGGCGGCCGCTGCCGGCAGACCGTCCACGGCGAGGACAGCGCTTGCCGTGCCGTCGTCGGCAAGCTTGATGCCGCTCACGCGGCCGGTATCGAGGATCGAACCGCTGCCGCGCGGGTCGGCGATGCCGGCGAGGGACAGGGCCAGCGGCTCGGTGGCGTGGCGACTTGTCATCTGGGCCTCGCAATCGCAGGAGCGCCCGCCTATATCCCGGCCACTGCGCGCGGCAAGGTCGGGCCTTGAAGGCCTGAAGTCCGCTCCGGCATTGGGAGTCGTGAATGCCCTTTGAGAACAACGAGGAAGGCGGCGACAAGGGCGCCGGGCGCAAGCGCAATCCGTGGGGGAGCGGCGGCGACGGGGGTGCGCGCACGCCTTGGGGCTCTCCTGGCGGGCGATCGGGCGCCGGGCCCCGCGGCGAGGACGGGCCGCCGCGTGGGAGCACCACGCCGGATTTCGATGACTTCATTCGCCGCAGCCAGGAACGGTTGCGCGAAATGGCCGGAGGCGGGCGTCCAGGCACAAGGTTTGGAGGTGGTGGCCGGAGTTCCCTTCCCAACTTGCCCTGGCTCTGGATTGCCGGAGGGCTCCTCCTGCTCGCAGTCGGCTCCACATCGGCCTATCGGATCAACGCCGGTGAGCGCGGGGTCGTCACCCGGCTCGGTCAGTATCACAAGACCAGCAGTCCGGGATTTCATCTGAAGCTGCCGGCGCCCATCGATCATGTCATCAAGGTCCAGTTCGAGAATATCCGCACCACCGAGATCGGATCGCCCCAGGGCACAGCCGAGAATCTCATGATCACTGGCGACCAAAACATCATCGACATTGCCTATGCCGTCAGGTGGCGGCTGTCCAATGCCGAGCAGTTTCTGTTCCAGCTCAAGGATCCGGACACGACCGTCCGGGACGTGACCGAAGCCGCGATGCGGGAGATGATCGGCCGCGCAACGCTCGATAATGCCATTGGCCCGGAACGCGCTGCGATTGCCGAGGAAGTGGCACAGCGCACCCAGGAGATTCTCGACAGCTATCGTTCGGGAATCCGCATCCAGGGTGTTGACATCCGTCAGGCCGACCCTCCGGCTGCGGTTGATGAGGCCTTCAAGGATGTGTCGGCGGCGCAGCAGGATGCGCAGCAGTTCCTGAACCAGGCCCGGGCCTATGCCCAGCAGGTGCAAGCCCAGGCGCAGGGGGCAACGGCGGCCTTTGACAAGGTGTATGAGGAATATCGCCTGGCACCGGAAGTGACGAGGAAGCGGATGTATCTGGAGACGATGGAACAGGTTCTCGGCAAGGTCGACAAGACGATCATCGAGGCGCCCGGAGTCCAGTCCTACCTGCCGCTTTCAGAGCTGCAGCGGCGGGCGCAGGCCAATCGGGCGGGAGCCAGCCAGTGAACCCGCTCCCCCGCGCTTTGATGCTCGGCGGCATCGCCGTACTTGCGCTGCTGTTCCTCCTTGCCAATTCGCTCGTCCGCGTGCCCGAGGACCGGCAGGCGATCGGCATCCAGCTCGGCCGACCCGTATGGACGGTCAATACCTATGAGCCTTTAGAGCGCTTCGGCCAGACCGGGGCCGGCTTGGTATTCAAGCTACCCTTCGTCCAGGAAGTGCGTTTCGTCGACAAGCGCATCCTGCCGCTCGACATTGCCCCCCAGACCGTGCTGTCAACTGACCAGCTGCGGCTGGTCGTAGACGCCTTCGCCCGCTTCCGCGTCGTCGATCCCGTCCGGATGTTCCAGACCGTCCAGACCGAGGAGCGGCTGGCTGACGAGCTCTCCCGCATCCTCACTTCGCGGCTGCGCAATGAGCTTGGCAAGCAGCGGTTTGACGTACTGCTTTCGCCTGAGCGCGGGCAAATGATGGAAACCATCCAGGCCGCAGTCAACCGTTCGGCTGCCGCCTATGGCGCGGAGATTGTCGATGTGCGGATCAAGCGGGCTGATCTTCCGCCCGGAACTCCGCTCGAGGCCGCCTATGAGCGCATGCGCACAGCGCGGCAGGAAGAGGCGCTCACCATCCGCGCTCAGGGGATGCGCGATGCCCAGATCATCCGCGCCGAGGCCGATGCCAATGCGGCGCGAACCTATGCCGAAAGCTTCGGCAAGGATCCGCAGTTCTACGCCTTCTACCGCGCCATGCAGGCCTATCGGTCGACCTTCAATGACGGCAATGCTGCCGTCGTGCTCTCGCCGGACAATGAGTTCCTGCGGGAGTTCACTGGCCGGCCAGGCAACCGCTAGGCATTCAGCATCCGGAAATCCGTTTCGGGAAAAGCCGTCAAGACGCAAGCAACGAAAGGATCGCCCCCATTCGAACTCCCGCTTCCGCAGTGCTTGCCACCGTCACGATGGTCACGGCATCGGTTGCGATGGCCCAGGCGCTCTTCCCTCCCCCTGCGGCAATCGTTGCGCCGGCCGAACCGCCCCAGGGTGCGCCGCGCAGCTTTGCGGACCTGACTGCCAGGCTCCAGCCTGCCGTCGTCAACATCTCGACAACGCAGCGAGTCGAAGTGGGCCGGGCCTTCCCCCGCTTTGGGCCCGGCACCAGCATCGAGGAATTGTTCCGCCGTTTCCAGGAACAGCAGGGCGACCAGGGCGAGCCCGTCACGCGCGAAGCAACCTCGCTTGGGTCTGGCTTCCTGATTTCGCCAGACGGCTATATCGTCACCAATAACCATGTGATTTCCGGGCGTGATGGGCGCAGCCCAGTCGACGCCATCACGGTCACCCTCTCTGACCGGCGCGAATTCAAGGCGCGAGTCATCGGCCGCGACCCGCTTTCCGACCTTGCGCTGCTGAAGGTGGATGGCCGCGATCTGCCCTATGTGCGGTTTGGCAATTCAAGAAGCTTGCGGGTGGGCGACTGGGTGCTCGCAATCGGCAATCCGTTCGGCCTTGGCGGCACAGTGACAGCCGGAATCGTCTCCGCACTCCATCGCAACATCTCGGGTGGCGGCGCCTATGACCGCTACATCCAGACGGATGCCTCGATCAACCAGGGCAATAGTGGCGGGCCCTTGTTCGACCTCTCCGGCAATGTCGTTGGCGTGAACACCGCCATCTTCTCGCCGACGGGTGGCAATGTCGGTGTCGGTTTTGCGATTCCCGCCGAGCTGGCGCAGCCAGTCATCGAGCAGCTCCGCACGGCCGGCCGGGTCCGCCGTGGCTATCTCGGAGTCCAGATCCAGCCGCTCTCCGCCCCCATTGCGGCCTCGCTCGGCCTTCCCAAGGATCGCGGCGAGATCGTGGCCGGAGTGGAGCCAACCGGCCCGGCCCAGAAGGCCGGAATTCGCCAGGGCGACGTGATCATCTCGGTTGCCGGGCAAGAGGTGACGCCCGACAATACCTTGTCCTTCATTGTCGCCAATACGCCCATCGGCACGCGCGTGCCAATCCAGCTTATCCGCAACGGCCAGCGCCAGACCGTCATCGCCACCATTGGCGAGCGGCCGAGCGAGGCCGTGCTCCAGGGCGGCGCGCCTGAGGAACCGGAGGATCGCAGCGGCCGGGGCGAGCCGGGCGCCGAAGCTGCGCGCCAGCAGCTCGGCCTCACGCTCCAGACGCTGACACCGGAGATCCGCCAGCAGCTTCGCTTGCCGGATACGGTCGAGGGCTTGGTGATCGCCCGGGTCAACCCGTCGTCCGACGCTGCCGAGCAGGGTCTCCAGCGCGGTGACATTGTGCTTTCCATCAACCAGCGGCCGGTGCGAACCCCACAGGAGGCCGCGGCCATTGTCGCCGAAGCGCGCAAGGCTGGGCGCGAGACCGTGCTGCTGCTGGTCCAGCGCGGAACCGGGCCCTCCCGTTTCGTCGGCGTGAAGATGCGCTAGAGGGCCCTCGATATCGTCTGGCAAGGGGGCGGCATGGCTGAGAGCATCTTCATCGGGAAAGGCGAGCAGAATCCCCAGGCGCTGCTCTTGAAGCGGGCCAACCGCCACGGCCTCGTCGCAGGCGCGACCGGGACCGGCAAGACCGTCACCCTCCAGGTGATGGCCGAAGGTTTCAGCCGCGCCGGCGTTCCCGTCTTCTTCCCGGACATGAAGGGCGATGTGGCGGGCATGGCGCTTCCCGGCTCGCCGCAAGCGAAGTCGCACGAGGCCTTCGCGCGGCGCGCAGCCGAGCTTGGCCTTCAGGACTATGCCTACGCCGACAATCCGGTCGTGCTGTGGGACCTGTTCGGCGAGCAGGGCCATCCAGTCCGCACCACGGTTTCCGAAATGGGGCCCTTGCTGCTGGCCCGCTTGATGGACCTCAACGAAACGCAGGAAGGCGTGCTCAACATCGCCTTCCGCTATGCCGACGAGAATGGCCTTCTCGTCCTCGACCTCAAAGACCTCCAACAGCTGCTCACCTTCTGCGCCGACAATGCCGACGAGCTTGCCAGCCGCTTCGGCAATGTCTCCCGCCAGACCGTCGGCGCCATCCAGCGCCAGCTTCTGACCCTCGAGTCGCAAGGTGGAGAGCATTTCTTCGGCGAGCCGGCGCTTTCCATTGCAGACATGATGGCAGTCGAGCCGGACGGGCGCGGGCGAATCAATGTGCTCGCAGCCGACCGCCTGATGCAGGCACCACGGCTCTATTCCACCTTCCTCCTGTGGCTGCTTTCAGAATTGTTCGAGGAGCTGCCAGAAGTGGGAGACCCCGACAAGCCGAAGCTCGTTTTCTTCTTCGACGAGGCCCATCTTCTTTTCAACGAGGCACCCAAGGCACTGCTGGAACGCGTCGAGCAGGTGGTACGGCTGATCCGCTCCAAGGGGGTGGGTGTCTATTTCTGTACCCAGAACCCGGTCGACATTCCCGACTCGGTTGCCGGCCAGCTTGGCAACCGGGTCCAGCACGCGTTGCGCGCCTTCACCCCCAAGGACCAGAAGGCAGTCAAGGCGGCGGCTGAGACCTTCCGGCCCAATCCAGCCGTCGATGTGCGGTCTGTCATTACGGAACTGAAGGTGGGCGAGGCGCTTGTGTCGCTGCTTGACGAGAAGGGCGCGCCAACTCCAGTTGAACGCACGCTGATACGCCCGCCCGTTGGCCGGGTTGGCCCGCTAAGCGAGGCCGAGCGCAAGGTTCTCCTTGCGTCCTCGTCTGTTGCTGGCCGTTATGAGGAGGTGGTGGACCGCGAGTCCGCCTACGAGCGGCTGGTCGCGCAAGCCGAGGCACGGGCGGCCGAGGCTGAAGCGGCGAAGGCGGCGAAGGAAGCCGAGCGTGAGGCGCGTGAACGGGCGCGCGCCGAGGCCGCAGCGGAGCGGGAATTTCGCCGCTCCCCCCAGGGCCGAGCCCAGGCCGAGCTGGTCCGGGTTGCAACCTCTGTTGGCCGCAGCATGGCAAACCAGGTCGGGCGAAGCTTGGTGCGGGGTCTGCTTGGTGGCCTGTTCCGCGGCCGGCGCTAGGAGGATGTCTCGCTTCCGTCGCGCTCGATCCGGACTCCGGCCCGCTTGAGCGCAGTCCGCGCTTCCCGCAGCCGTTCCGTCAGGCCGGCGTGGAGCGCAGGCGTGGCTGCGACGAGACCCAGGAGCTCGGGCTCGGGCTTGTTGAAGGCAAAGGGCATGCCCTCCCGGTCCGTGATCCGCCCGCCGGCCGCTTCGAGGATGAGGCTTGCAGCTGCCACATCCCACTCGTTCATCATGCGCGCGTCAATGAGGCCATCGGCTGCACCGCTTGCGACCATCGCGATTCGGAGTGCCATGCTGTTGGGCTTGGGCAGGGCCTCGGCGCTCCACGGCCGCTCCCACAGCCGGGCGGCAAGGAACTGCGGGTCCATGGGCAACCGCATGCCAGCTTCCTCCTGCCGCCCCGAAACCCGGATCGGCGCACCGTTCAGGGTCGCGCCGTCGCGGGTTGCCACATAGACGTCTCCAAGCGCTGGCGCAGCCAGCACTCCGAGCACCACCCTGCTGTCGATTGCGAGTGCGACCGAGACGGCCCAGCCATCGCGCCCGCGGGCGAAGTCGCGCGTGCCATCGATCGGATCCACAACCCAAAGCGCCCGTGCTTCAAGCCGATCGAGCGAGTCCGCCGTTTCTTCCGAAAGCCAGCCATAGCCTGGCCGTGCTCCGAGCAGCCGCTCCTTGAGCAGGCCATCCACTTCAAGATCGGCGGAAGTGACGGGATCGTTGCGGCCCTTCGCCCAGGTGTCGAACCCCCGAGTCGAAAGCCACAGCGCATGCTCGGCCGCATCGCGCGCAGCGCTCTCAGCAAGCACGAGATCTGCCATCAGGTCGAAGCAGAAGGTCTCAGGCACCGGCAACCATCATCTCATCGATCCTGACGGTCGGGCTGTTCGCGGCCCGGCGAAAGAGGAGGTCATCGGCCGGAACCAGGGCCTTGAACATGTCAAGCAAATTGCCGGCAACCGTCATTTCAGTGACGGGTTCCGCAATCGCGCCGTCGCGGATGGCAAAGCCCGCAGCCCCCCGGCTGTAGTCCCCAGTCAATCCGTTCACGCCCATCCCGATAAGCTCAGTCACGAGAAAGCCGAGGCGGATATCGGCCATGAGCTCTGCAACCGTGCAGGTGCCGGCTTCAAGCCAGAGGTTGCTGGTCGCAACCCCGGGCGCGCTGCCAACGCCCCGGCTGGCGTGGCCAGTCGGCGCCCGGCCAAGCTGGCGAGCCGAGGCCGAATCGCACAACGGCGCGCCGAGCACACCATCCTCAACGAGGAGCGTGCGGCGGGTCGGAAGCCCTTCGCCATCGAACGGCCGAGACCGCCGTCCGCGCGGCAGCAGCGGATCATCGACAACATGGATTCGAGGCCTGAACAGCCGCTCGCCTTCGCGTCCACGAAGGAAGCTCGTGCCCCGTGCCCAGGCTGGGCCCGACAATGCCGAAGCAAGGTGGCCAAGCAGGCTTGCAGCAACGCGCCGGTCGAACAGCACCGACATCCTCCCCGTCGGCAGCCGGACCGGATCGAGCCTGGCAACTGCGCGCGCGCCGGCGGACGCACCAATCGCCTGCGGATCGTCAAGGTCAGCAAGGTGCCGTGCCTCGCTCCAGTCCAGGTCCTGCTGCCGCGCCTGTTCCTTGCCGGCGATCGCTACGGCAGAGATCGAAAATGATGAGCTCTTCTGTACGCCAGCGAACCCATGGCTGGTGGCAAAGGCCAGGATCGCCTTGCCCACAGCAGCGGTCGCGCCTTCGCTGCTTGTCACTCCGGCAACGGCGAGTGCCGCACCCTCGGCCGCCTCCGCCATGGCGCGGAGCTGACCTGGATCCACGTCCTCGGCAAGCGGGTCGAAGAGGTCGAGCTCCGGCACGGGCGTTGGGGCGAGGAGATCAGCCGGGGCTAGCCCGGCGTAGGGATCTTCTGGCGCCACCCTTGCCATCGTGACCGCGCGCTCCGCGGCAGCAGCGAGTTGGCCGTGCGAAAGATCGGACGTCGAGACTTGGGCCGAGCGCCGACCCACGAAGACTCGAAGCCCAAGCTCGCCGGTTTCCGAACGCGTTGCATCCTCAAGCGCGCCCATGCGGATGGTAACCGACTGCGAGGCCTCGCCAATGAGGATGACATCGGCTTCCTCGGCGCCGGCAGCGCGGGCCGCGGCAAGCGCTGCCTCTGCTGTTGCCAGCGCCTGGTCCTTTGTCAGCATCAGTGGCCGAGTGTCGGGAAGGGGAGGGTGACAGCGAAGGCGGCCGCCAGCAGCGCACCGGTCTTCACATTGCTGCGAAAGGTGGCAAGCGCGGTCTCGACCTTTTCGGGCGCGAAGACGAGGGTTTGCCAGGCGAGGTGAAGCGCAGCCGGAATCAGGGCGAGGAGGACCAGCGGAGTCGGCCGCAGGAGCCAGAGCGCAACGCTGCACAAGAGGATGGTGGCCGCGTAGAACAGGCCAATGGCTGCCTTGAGGCGCGGTCCAAGCCGCCTGGCACTCGACTTGATTCCGGCGAGCGCATCGTCTTCCCGGTCTTGGGCCGCATAGATGCTGTCGTAGCCGAGCGTCCAGCATATGAGCCCAGCATAGGCAGCGCCAAGTGCGGCCACGGGCGCTGGGTCAGAGCCACAGGCCCAGCCGACGAGAAGGCCCCAATTGAAGGTGAGGCCAAGCCAGGCCTGTGGCCACCAGGTGATCCGCTTCATGAACGGGTAGGCTGCCACAAGACCGAGGGACGCCAGCGCAATTGCCTTTGCGCGCGCGGGGAGCTGCAGCAGAACCAGGAGCCCGACAAGGGAGAGGAGGATGAGGAACAGCCAGGCCGCGCGGACCGAGATTGCGCCGCTTGCAAGGGGCCGCGCTGCCGTTCGCGCGACACGGGCGTCAAGATCGCGATCGACGATATCGTTGTAGACGCATCCCGCCGCCCGCATGGCGATCGCGCCAAGGAGGAACCAGGGAAGAAGCGCTGCCGCCTGCCAGTCCCCGGCGAGCGCGAGCCCGATGGCGCAAGGCCAGAAGAGGAGCCAGATGCCTGCCGGCCGGTCGAACCGCGCCAGCCGGGCATAGAGTCCTGCGCGCTCGGGCAGCCAGTCCACCCAGGTCTTCATGGCATCGGGTGTCATGGGCTTTGCCTAGTGCGCCCCGCCACGCGGAGCAACGCGTCAGGGGGTCTTCAGAACAGCCGGCCAAGGATGAGATAGAGCGCCTGGCCACCTTCTGCAGCGCCTCCAGCGAAGGTGAGCGGGCCGAGCGGCGTGTCGGCAGACACGAACAGGCTTCCTGCCGGGCGCCAGCCAATCCGGCTCCAGCTGTTGAACGCACTTCCGACTTCGACGGATCCTCCAACATAGACGGGAAGATCGACAATCGGGCCCTTCTCGAACAGGCGATGGTAGACGAGCGCCCGGCCGAGGAGGGCATGGCGGCCGAGAAGCTCGTTGACGGCAAGGCCCGAGAGCCGGAACAGCCCCCCCAGGCGGAAATCGCCGAGGATGAGGTTGTCTCCGGCAAGGGTGGTGCCGAACTCGCCGCCGAGCGTGAGCGTGGTACTCCCCCGGCTCAGGGGAACGAATATCCGCCCGCCAAGGCGGGTGTAATCAAGCTGGCCGCCAAGCACCGTCAGATGATCCTCAAGCTGGGCTTCGGCGTAGAGCCCCCGGGTTGGATAATCGATGTCATCGAGCCTGTCGGCAGTGAACTGGATCCGCCAGCCCAAGTCCTCAAGCTTGCCGTCATCGCGCAATTCGATTGGTGGTGCATCGAGATCAAGACCGGAGCGGCTGAGCCCAAACCGCAGCTCACCCCAGCGTTCGACAAGGAGCCCACCCTCCGCCCGGAACCCGAGTTCGCCTGTGCGGACAGTGAGGACCGGAACTCCGGACCGGTAGAGCAGGGTATCGCGGCGCGACCAGAATGGCCCGATTTCAGCAAACACTTGCCCGAACTCGCGATAGAGCGTCGAGCTCATGAGCATGTTCTCGCCGACCCGCAGATCGGTCCGCCATTCGATATCCGTGCTGAGAAGATTGCGATCCGTATAGGCAAGACCGATTCCGAACTCGTTCTGCCGGTCGAAGTCGGTTGCAAAGGAAAGGCCGAACTGGAAGAAATTTTCCTGGCTTGGATCGCCTTTTGCGGTGATGACGATGCCCTCGCCAAGGCCCGGGACTGCGCGGACCTCGTAGCGCACCGACCGGAACGCTCCCAGACCGAACACATGGCGCAGGTCACGCGTCATCCGCTCCGGGTCATGGGTCTGGCCAGCACGGCTCGTCACCAGCTCTTGGATCTGCCGGTCTGGCACGCTTGACTGGTTTTCGAGTCTGACGAAGGTGAGAGTCGGCAGCTTTGCCGGAGCGCGGGCGGCCCTGGCTGCCAGATGCGCTTTCCATTCCGCCTCGCTCAGGCTCAGCGGACGCAATTGGTCAAGGACCGCCAGCGCCGCTGCCCGGCCGCGTGCAATCGCAGGCTCTGCCTTGGTGAAATCGGTCATCGCAATGCCGTCGATATCCGGCCGGATCAACACATCGCGCCTGGAGAGCGACTTGAGCTGGCGGTCAACAGCTGCCCGCCCGAGCAGGAGCTGGAGCTGGTCGAGCACATTGACGAAGGTGACAAGCTCCTCGCGCTTCAGAAGCGGGGAGCCGACATCGACCACGATCACAATGTCAACGCCCATGGCGCGGGCGACATCAACTGGCACATTGTCGACGATGCCGCCATCGACCAGCAGCAGCCCTTCCCGCTCGACAGGCGGCAGGCCCCCAGGCACCGCCATGCTGGCAAAGACGGCCGTTGCAATGTCCCCCCGGTCCAAGACCACGGCTTCGCCGTTGGTAATATCGGCAGCAACCGCCCGGAACGGAATCGGAAGATCGTCGAAGTTGCGCACGCCGCGCGCCGGCGCCAGCGTCTCAGCCAGGGTCAAGTAAAGATCCTGTCCGCGCAGCAGGCCCGGAGGCAGCACCAGGCCCCGGTCGTCAAAGGCAATCCGGAAGTTGACAAGGTTGTCGCGCTCGTCGCGCTTGCGCCGGAACGACAGCCGGTCACGGGGGATCCGGTCAACGAAAAGATTGGCCCAGTCGATCTCGCGGGCAACCTGCTCGAGCTCGGCGGCTGGCCGGCCGGAGGCATAGAGGCTGCCGACAACGGCCCCCATGCTGGTGCCGGCGATGGCATGCACCGGGATCCGGTTCTCCTCCAAGATTTCCAGGACCCCGATGTGGGCGAACCCCTTGGCCCCGCCACCGCCCAGCACAAGGCCAATCCTCGGCGCTTCTGCCGCATGCAGGAGAGACGCAGACAGGAAGGCAAAGCCCAAGAGCAGGCGCCCCCATGTGCGCACCAGGCTCAGGACGGGGAAGGAAGCCACCATGCCGCTGGCGACTGGTTCAATCCCGGCAGCCCGGCTCAGGCAGCGCGATCCAGCGGCACGATCTCGCCGGAAAGATAGAGGGCGCGCGCCTTGGAGCGACTGAGCTTGCCCGACGTGGTGCGGGGAAGGGTCTTCGGCGGAACCAGTTCGACAAGGCATGACATCCCGGTCAGCTGGCGGACCTTCTGCCGGATGGCCTGCTTCAGCCGATCCCGCTCGGCCGGATCCGTTGTCCGGCACTGGACCAGCACAACCGGCGCTTCCTCGCCGCTGGGCAGGGTAACAGCAAAGGCGGCAATGTCGCCGGCCTTGAACCCTTCAAGCTGCTCGATCGCCCATTCGATGTCCTGCGGCCAGTGGTTCTTGCCATTGAGGATGATCATGTCCTTGGCCCGGCCGACGATGAAGAGGTGGCCATCGATGAGATACCCCATGTCGCCGGTGTCGAGCCAGCCGTCGTCGGAAAGACAGGCGCGTGTTGCGTCCTCGTCGCGGAAGTAGCCAACCATCAGGCTCGGGCCCGCCACGAACACGCGTCCGATCTCTCGGTCAGGGAGCACGGCGCCGGATTCATCCCGGATCTCGACCTTGTGCCCGGCGATCGCCGGGCCGCAATCGACAATTGCCCGGTAGCGCGCTGGCCGGTCGGGGTCGGCCACGTCACTGCCAACCCCAGACAGCCGGCGCTCGTCGACAAGGTCGCAGACAATGCCCTGGCCTTCGTGGACAATGGTCACAGCAAGGGTCGCTTCTGCAAGACCATAGCTAGGCGTGAAGGCGGAGGCACGGAAGCCGGCTGCCGCAAACGCATCGACGAAGGCCTGGCAGATATCGGGGCGGATCATGTCGGCCCCGTTTCCAGCGACCCGCCAGCGGGAGAGATCGAATTTGCTTGCAACATCAGTCTGAGTCGAGATCCGCCGGGCGCAAATGTCATAGCCGAAGCTTGGCGAGTAGCTGATTGAAGTGCCCGGGTTCCGGCTGATGAGTGTCAGCCAGGAAAGCGGCCGGCGCGCGAAATCCTCGGTCGAAAGATAGTCGACTGACAATTGCCCGGCGAGCGGAGCAAGGAAACAGCCAACAAGCCCCATGTCATGATACCACGGCAGCCACGAAATGACCCGGTCGCCCGGGCGCATGCGGATGGCCGAGTCCTGGCCGCGCAAGTTGGCGAGCACAGCCCTGTGGGTGACGGCAACGCCGTGCGGAAAGCGTGTCGAGCCGCTGGAATATTGGAGATAGGCAACGGCATCTGGATCCGGGGTCGGCAACGCGGCTTCGCTTGCACGAAGCCTGGCGAAGCTCTCCCACGACATCGCCGGGCACAGCCCGTCTGCGGCTTCGGCGAAGAGGGCAAAGAGGCCATCTGGCCCGACCACAAGCGAAGGCGCAGCGCTTGCCATCTGCTGCCGCAACTGGTCGATGAAACTGTCCCGCCCTCCAAAGGAAGTCGGCATCGGCAGCGGCACTGGCAGGACGGCCGCATAGAGGGCCCCGAAGAAATGGGCCGCAAAATCGGGGCCGGTCTCGGCGAGAAGGGCAACGCGCGCGCCGGGTGCAAGGCCAAGACCCAGGAGCCTTGCCGCCACGGCAAGCGCGTCAGCGCGCATCTCCCGATAGGGATAGGCCCGCTTCAGGCTGGCGCGGGCATCATGGAAATTGAGCCCCGTCTGCCCAGTTGCAGCATAGTCGAGTGCTGCGCACAGGGTCGGGAAATCAGCGCGGTTCTCGGGAATCCCGCTCGCAAGCGGGGTTGGCCCGGGAATCTTCGCAATGTCGTTGGTCATGGACTCCATCGCCTCAAGCAAGCTTGACCGCCCTCTTGGAGCCGGCCTGGGGCCGAACTCCGAGGTCTGAACATGCGGTCGCCACCCTTGCGCTGCGTCATCGTTCAAAACGCGTCACGACTGTGGCAGCAAGGTGGCCATGACGCAATCACATTCCAGACGCCCCAGTTCCGGGCGTGCCAGCGCCCCGCTCGACCAGCCCGGGCTCGAGGCCCTGGCCCTGCGCTATGTCGAGCGCTTCCAGACCACGCGCGCAAGGCTCGTGCGCCATCTGGCCGCCAAGCTCCGCCAGCGCGGCTGGAAGGAGCCCGTGTTGCCTGATCTTGACGCGCTTGCCAACCGGCTTGCCGCATGCGGCTATATCAATGAGGATGCCTTTGCGGACGCCCGCACCCGGGGCATGAAGGCGCGCGGGCTTGGCATGCAGCGGATCCTCGACCAGCTTCGCGCTGACGGCGTGGCCCTGGAGGCTGAGCTGCATGATGCGGGGGAGGCCCTGCAGCTCGCCCGGAAGTTCGCCAAGCGCCGCCGCCTTGGGCCCTTCGGTCCACCTGTCACGGATCCGCGCGTCCGCGCTCGCCAGATGGCCGCCATGCTGCGCGCCGGGCATGCCGCGGAAGTGGCGCGGCGCGTCCTTCTCGGTTCCCCCGAGGACGCAGGGGACGAGCGCCCAGGAAACGCGGACAACGGCTGACTGCTCCTTCCCGCTGCTGAGGTGGCAGAAGCCGCGCCGGCAGCTGCAGCGCTCCTGCCAAGCTTTTCCGCCAACCGTCCGAAGGGGTTTGTGTCTGGCCGTCTGGACTGTGATTTGGCAGCAACCAGCGGCGACCTTGATGTGGGCCCAAGCCTTCCAGCAGCCGCCGGGCAGGGCCCGCCTGCGCATCCCGCAGCGCGATAGCCAGAAGGCAAGGGCGCCTCTCTAAGGGTGCCGGGCAGGCTCGCCGTGCGGGCGGCCGAAATCGGGGGCGTCGGTGTCCTGCCCGGCATCGATAATCGCGCGCCGGATTGCGCGGCTTGCCTCGAACCGGCGGTAGAGGGTCTCGCCATCACCCCAGCGGATAGCGCGTTGCAGGGCGGCAAGATCTTCCGAGAAGCGCGCCAGCATTTCGAGCACGGCATCGCGGTTCATGAGGAACACGTCGCGCCACATGACGGGGTCAGAGGCCGCGATGCGGGTGAAGTCGCGAAAGCCGCCAGCCGAATATTTGATCACCTCGCTCTGGGTCACATCTTCAAGGTCTGAGGCGGTGCCAACGATGGAATAGGCGATAAGATGTGGCAGATGGCTGGTGACGGCGAGCACCAGGTCATGGTGGCGGGCATCCATCGTCTCGACCTTAGAGCCAATCCGGGTCCAGAAGGCAGCAACTTTCGCCACCGCCTCCGGGTCACAGCCATCCGGCGGGGTGAGAATGCACCAGCGCCCGACAAACAGGCTGGCAAAACCTGCTTCCGGGCCGGATTTCTCCGTCCCGGCGACGGGATGCGCTGGCACGAAATGGACGCCAGCGGGAACAAGGTCGGAAAGCTGATCGATGACTGCCTGCTTCGACGAGCCGACGTCGGAAAGCGTCGCCCCCTTGGCGAGGGCAGGGCGGATGCTTGCACCGAGGGCGCGCATCGCCCCAAGCGGCACCGCGAGCACAACAAGGTCGGCACCGTGCGCTGCCTCGGCAGCCGTTTCGGCCATACGATCGACAAGTCCAAGCCTGTTCCCTGTGGCTCTGACCTCCGGGTCCTGATCGAACCCGGCAAGCGCTACGCCTGGCATGTTGTGCCTGACGGCTCGTGCGAGCGACGAGCCAATGAGACCAAGCCCAAGGATTGCGACCTGCGCGAACGGTTGCATCAGGCAGCAAGCCGGTTGAGACAGGCGATGAGGCGACTTGTGTCCTCGTGCGTGCCGACGCTGATCCGGAGCGCATGCGGAAGGCCTTGGCTCGGCAGATGGCGGACAAGGATTCCATTGGCTTCCAACCCTGCCTTGATGGCTGTCGCACTGAGCGGCCCGTGCTCCGGACAGGTCATCAGGACGAAATTGGCCGCGCTCGGCACCGCGCGAAGGCCATGATCCTGAAGCGCATCGATTGCCGCTGCGAGCCGGGCCCGTTCGTTCCGGTTGGCCTCGCGGCATCGGGCCACCCATTCCTGGTCGGCGATGGCAGCTTCGGCTGCAGCGAGTGCAACCGTCGCCGTTGGGAAAGGCGTGCGCACTCGGTTCAGCGCCTCGATAACCGCAGCCGGCCCAGTGCCCCAGCCGACGCGAAGGCCACCAAGCCCATAGATCTTCGAGAACGTCCGCGTGACGACGACATTGGGCGCATGGCGGGCCAGTTCGAGCGCGCCGTCGGGGTCAGGGTCGTCGAGATACTCGGCATAGGCTTGGTCGACCACGAGCAAAACATCGGGCCTGAGGCCGGCATGGAGCCGCGCCACTTCGGCGCGCGCAATCATGGTGCCAGTCGGGTTGTTGGGGTTGGCGAGATAGACAAGGCGGGTGTCAGCGCGAACGGTTGCAAGGATGGCATCGACATCGGCGACATAGTCTTGATCGGGTGCCGCAAGCGGCTCAGCACCCGCCCTTCGCGCTGCAATGGGGTAGACCATAAAGCCATGACGCACATGGACCACGCTGTCGCCGGCAGCGCAGTATATGAGTGGGAGGAGCTGGAGGATCTCGTCCGAGCCAGTGCCAACCACGATCCGCTCCGGGTCAAGGCCATGCAGGAAGGCAAGACGTTGCCGCAGCCGGGTTGCAGCACCGTCGGGATAGCGGTTGACGCCATGGGCATGCGCACGGATGACCTCGATCGCGACCGGCGAGGGCCCCCAGGGATTCTCATTTGCAGAGAGCTTGATCGGCTGAACACCGCTTGCAAGCTTCGCCTCGCCGGGCGTGTAGGGGGCAATGGCTCCGATCCAGGGGTTGGCGCGAGGCGAAGCAAGACCAGTCATCATGCCGCCTTTCCCTGCTAGGTCGTCGATATGCAAGCTTTGCGGGCTTGGGGCGCCCTGCTAGGCGCCAGCCCGTTCCCATGAACCAGCCCTTCCCGCACCGGACGCTGCGCCTTCCTGCCGACCTCCCGCTTGACAGCGGGCGCAAGCTGCTGCGCCCGGTGCTTGCCTATGAAACGCTGGGGACGCTCGCGCCTGACGGCCGCAACGCCATCCTCATCTTTCATGCGTTGACCGGCGACCAATATGTCGCGCGCGACCATCCGCTGACGGGCAGGCCGGGCTGGTGGACGCGGATGGTGGGCGAAGGCCGGCCCATTGATCCTCTGCGCCACTTTATCATCTGCGCCAATGTGATCGGCGGCTGCATGGGAAGCGAGGGGCCTGCGAGCATCAATCCCAAAACTGGCCGGCCCTGGGCCATTGATTTTCCCGTCATCACCATCGCCGACATGGTCCGGGCCCAAGTCGCACTCTTGGATGCCCTTGGGATCGGCCAGCTCCTTGCCGTGGTGGGAGGATCGATGGGAGGGATGCAGGCGCTCCAGTTCGCCTCCGCCAACCCAGGCCGGGCGCGTGCCGTCATTGCCATTGCCACTGCTGCGCGCCACAGCGCCCAGAACATCGCCTTCCACGAAGTCGGCCGGCAGGCGATCATGGCTGACCCTGACTGGTGCGGCGGGCGGTTTCTCGAACACGGGCGGGTGCCTGCTGCCGGTCTCGCTGTTGCCCGGATGGCCGCGCACATCACCTACCTCTCCGAGGCAGGGCTGACCGAGCGGTTCGGCCGCCGGCTCCAGGAGCGGGAGTCGGTCAGCTTCGGCTTTGATGCCGACTTCCAGGTCGAATCCTATCTCCGCCACCAGGGCATGAGCTTTGTGCGCCGGTTCGATGCCAACTCCTATCTCGTCATCACGCGGGCGATGGACTATTTCGATCTCGCCGAGCCGTATGGCGGGTCGCTGGCGGCGGCATTTCGGGGGGCTTCGGCCCGCTTTGCCCTCATCTCCTTCGACAGCGACTGGCTTTACCCAACAAGCGAGTCGAAACGGATTGTCCAGGCGCTGGTGGCAGCTGGCGCCCATGCCAGCTTCGTCGAGCTCTCAAGCCCCCATGGTCACGACAGCTTTCTCCTGGACTCCCCTGAACTCAATCGGCTGGTCGATGGCTTTCTGCGCGCGGTGGAAGCGGCATGACGGGCCTTCCCGTGCGGCTTGCGATTGTCGCCGATCTCATCCCGGAAGGCGCCTCCGTGCTCGATGTCGGCTGCTCTGACGGGCGGCTGCTGCGCCATCTGCGCGACCACAAGGGCGTCGATGGCCGCGGGATCGAGCTTGACCCGGCCCGAGTTTCGAGAGCGCTCGCCCATGGTCTTTCGGTTGTCCAAGGCGATGCCGACAGCGACCTTGCGGACTTTCCCAGCCAGTCGGTTGATTATGCGATCCTCTCCGAGACCCTGCAGGCCATGCGCAACCCGAGAAAGGTGCTCGACGAGCTGCTGCGGATCGGGCGCCGGGCAATCGTCTCCTTTCCCAACTTCGGCCACTGGCGGGTCAGGCTCGATCTGCTCTTCGGCGGGCGAATGCCGGTGACGCCCGGTCTTCCTGAAAGCTGGCACGAGACGGAAAACATCCACCTTTGCACAACGCGCGACTTTCGCGCGCTTGCGAAAGCGCGCGGTGCCGCCATCCTTTCAGAAACCCATCTCGCCGGGACGCGGCCGGTGAAGCTTCACCCAAACCTGCTCGCCGACCACGCCATCCTTCTGCTGGGGCCAGCCAGCAGCCCCTAGGTCAGGCCCTTTCCTGCGCGAGCCGCTCCATCACCTTCTGGTGCAGCCACAGGTTCATCTCCGCCGAGCCATCCAGTGCCCCTGTGTAGCCAAGATCCTGGGCCAGCTCCTTGCGCGCCTCGAGGGAGGAGTCCATGCCAACGAGCTTCATGAGGTCGACAATTGACGTCTTCCAGTTGTTGGGCTGCCCGCGCTTCTCGGCCATATAGGTCAAGACCTTCTCGACATCGATGGGCTCAGGCTCCGGCTCAGCGGGGGCAGCTGGGGCAAGATCTGCTGCTGCCGGCGGCGGAGGTGGCGGTGGCGGCGGCGCAATCTCCTTTGCTTCGGCGCTGCCGAAGATCGCATCCTTCAGTTTCGAGAAGATACCCATGCCTGTTCTCCCTTGTGCGGTGCCTTCATGCCCTAGCCAGGTGACCGCTCTGTTGCAAAGGGCCCTTACCACATTCCAGTTGCCGGAAACGATCAGCGGGAGGCGCATCCCACGCGCCAGCCGGGAGGCCGAACGCCAGGTGGCGATGAGTCCGCACCACCGAGCATTGTCATCAGGCAGCCCGCTCGAATCCGAGCGGCAGCCCGGCATCGGGCACGAAGCCGTAAAGCGGCTCGTCGGGCAGTGCTGCACGAAGGATGGCGCGGGCGCGCGCAAGGCCGTCCAAGTCGATGCCTGTCCTGAGACCCATGGCTTCCAGCATGAAGACAAGATCCTCGGTCACAATATTGCCCGAGGCGCCGGGTGCGAATGGGCAGCCGCCAAGGCCCCCCTGGCTCGAATCGAAGGTGGTCACGCCCACCTCGAGGCCAGCCACCACATTGGCAAGGCCAAGGCCGCGGGTGTTGTGGAGGTGAAGCCCCGTCATCCGCTCTGCGCCGATTGCGCCTTGCACGGCTGTCACCAGGCGACGCACCTGGGCTGGGTTGGCATAGCCAGACGTGTCAGAGAGGCCGACCTCGTCGCAGCCGAGCGCAACAAGCTTTTCGGCAAGTGCGACCACCTTCGACTGTGGCACCGCGCCTTCGAGCGTGCAGCCAAAGGCCGTCGAGACCGCGCCTTCGAACTGCGGCCGCTTGCCCTCTGGCAGTGCGGAGAGAAGGTCGACGATTCGTTGGACTTCCTCGAATACCTGGGCATGGGTGCGGCGGAGATTCTTGCGGCTGTGGGTTTCCGAGGCAGAGAGCGGCAGCGTCAGCTTGTCGGCCCCGGCGGCAAGCGCGGCTTCTGCGCCCTTCGCATTGGGGACGAGCACGGCGACATGGAGCCCGGGGTGCCGAGCCTTGACGCTGCGCACCACCTCGCCCGTGTCGGCGAGCTGTGGCAGCAGCTGGGCGGGCACAAAGCTTCCGACCTCGATCTCGCGCAATCCTGCCGCGACCAGCGCGTCGATCCAGGCGAGCTTGGCGGCAGTCGGCATGATGGGCGCGATCGACTGCAGCCCGTCGCGCGGGCCGACTTCGGAGACCAGCACGTCGATCCCGTCCATGATCCGCAAGGTGCGCCCCTTTCCAATAGCGGGTTGTCCGGACATATTGCGCGCAGAGGCTGCAGGGAGCAAGGATGGGCGGACCGCTCGAAGGAATCCGGGTCGTCGAATTCACCCACATGGTGATGGGGCCAGCGGCAGGGCAGATCCTTGCTGATCTCGGTGCCGAGGTCATCAAGGTCGAGCCGATCGGCGGCGATGCGACTCGCCGGCTGCTTGGCTCGGGTGCGGGCTATTTTCCGATGTATAACCGCGGCAAGCAGTCGATCTGCCTTGACTTGAAGCACCCCTCGGGCCTCGAGGTCGCGCGCCGGCTCGCATCCGTGTCTGACATCCTCATCGAGAACTATCGGCCTGGAGCAATCGAGCGGCTCGGCCTCGGCTGGGAAGCGCTGGCACCCATCAATCCGGGGCTCATCCATGTCTCGGAAAAGGGCTTTCTCGCTGGCCCCTATGAAGAGCGGACCGCGCTTGACGAAGTGGCGCAGATGATGGGAGGCTTGGCCTACATGACGGGGCCACCCGGCCGGCCGCTGCGCGCGGGCGCATCCGTCATTGATGTCACCGGCGGCATGTTCTCAGTCATCGCCGCGCTCGCAGCGCTTCATGAGCGCAACCGCACGGGCCGCGGCCGCAAGGTGACGGCGGCGCTCTTTGAGACGACGGCCTGGCTGGTCGGCCAGCACATGGCGCAGATGGCAGTGACTGGCGCGCCAGCCGCTCCCATGCCAGCGCGTATCTCCGCCTGGGCCATCTACGATGTTTTCGAGACCGCCGATGAGCCGCTGTTCGTGGGCGTGGTAACTGATGCCTTGTGGGAGAAATTCTGCGCCCTCTTTGGCTTGTCTGAACTCTGGGCGAGGGCCGAGTGGCGCACGAACAATGCCCGGGTGCGCGCGCGCGACGAGATCCTGCCGGTCGTGAGAGCGCGGCTGAAGCAGTTTACCCGCGCCGAGCTCGTCGCCCGGCTTGAAGGCTCAGGCCTTCCCTTCGCGCCCATCGGCCGGCCTGAGGAGCTGTTCGATGATCCCCATCTCCTCGCCTCTGGCGGGCTCCAGCCAGTGACCCTCGAGGATGGCACGCTCACTCTCCTGCCGTTGGTCCCAGTCACGCTCGATGAGGCTCGCCCGGCCTCCTCGGGCGCGCTGGCCCGGCCCGGGGAACACACCGATGCGATCCTCACCCGGCTGGGGCTCGAACCTTCCGCACTGCGGGCGATGGGCGCAGTTGCCTGACCGCATACCAAAGCTCGGTGGCGATGACGGATGCCACCCTTCTTCGGCCTCGCAGCTGGCGCATGGGGAGCGCTTGCACATCCCAGTGACCAGTTCCGGTCACCGGGATGCGGTCTCAATGGGTGCGCGACAAGCTGCGCATCGCCCGGTCGAGGCCTTCGAGCGTCAGCGGGAACATTCGGCCGCCCATCAATGCCTTCATCATCTGGATCGACTGGGAGTGCGCCCAGTATTGCTCAGGGATAGGATTGAGCCAGACCGAGGAATGGTAGACACTCGTCAGCCGCTCCATCCAGACGTGCCCCGCCTCCTCGTTCCAATGCTCGACCGAGCCGCCGGGATAGCTGATCTCGTAGGGGCTCATCGAGGCATCGCCGACGAACACCAGCTTATAGTCGTGCGGGTAGGTGTGCATGACGCCAAGAGTCGGGGTCCGCTCTGACCAGCGCCTGCGGTTGTCCTTCCACAGCGCCTCGTAGGGGCAGTTGTGGAAGTAGAAATATTCAAGATGCTTGAACTCCGCCCGGGCAGCCGAGAAAAGCTCCTCGCACAACTTCACATGGGGGTCCATGGAACCGCCGACATCGAGGAACAGCAAGAGCTTGACGGCATTGTGGCGCTCGGGCCGCATGACGATGTCGAGCCAGCCCTGCTTGGCGGTGCCGCGGATGGTGGCATCAAGGTCAAGCTCGTCGGCTGCACCCTCCCGGGCGAATTTGCGCAAGCGCCTGAGCGCGATCTTGATGTTGCGGGTGCCGAGCTCGACGCTTGAGTCCAGGTTCTTGAACTCGCGCCTGTCCCAAACCTTGATGGCGCGCTGGTGGCGGTTTTCCTCCTGGCCGATGCGCACGCCTTCCGGGTTGTAGCCATGGGCGCCGAAGGGTGAGGTGCCGCCAGTGCCAATCCACTTGCTCCCGCCCTGGTGGCGGTCCTTCTGCTCCTCGAGGCGCTTCTTGAGAGTCGCCATGATTTCGTCCCAGGAGCCGAGCGCCTTGATCTTTGCCATCTCCTCTTCGGTAAGGTGGAGTTCGGCGATCTTGCGCAGCCATTCCTCCGGAATCTCGACGACACCCGTGTCGATCACGGTCTCAAGCCCCTTGAACACCTTGCCGAACACTTGATCGAAGCGGTCAAGGAGCCCTTCGTCCTTCACATAGATGCTGCGGGCAAGATAGTAGAATTCTTCAACCCGCATATCGATGACACCGGCCTTGAGGGCCTCGAGCAGGAGGAGATGCTCCTTCAAGGACACCGGGATCCGCGCCGACCGGAGCTCGTCGAGAAAGGCGAGGAACATCAGGCCCGTCGCATGGAAGAGGCTGGCAGCTTCAATGCTGGCGCTGCGCTGGCGCAACTTGGCGCGCAGGTCGAGCCCAGGCTGATGGCAGGAAACCCTTGTGGCAAGCCTCGCATCCGCTTTTCTGTTGCGCTGCAAGCGCTGCTACGCTTGGCCTCTCTCACGCAGTCGCCTCCTCGCAACGCCCTGCCCACCATGCCCTGCCCACCATGCCCACCATGCCCTGCCCACGAACGCCTTCACACCCTGCGATCCCGGCGCCTTTCTCACCATCGCCTGTCACTTTCCAGCGCTCCCCTAGTATCCGGAGCCTTCTACCCAAGCAGCGCACGTGCGGGAAGCCGCAAGAGATGACGGGGAGGATGCATGTTCAGTTGGCCGGAGTTTGCAGGCAAGCGGGTACTGGTGACAGGCGGGAGCCAGGGAATCGGGCTGGCCTGTGCGCGGGCGTTTGCCGCGAGCGGCGCCGAGGTCACAATCACGGGCACGCGTCCCTCGGCCGCCGACTATGCCGAGGATCTTTCCCGCTTCACCTATCGAGAGGCCGATTTCGCCACGCCCGGAAGCGCCTCGGCGCTCATCGAGGCGACCGGCCCCTTGGACGTGCTCGTCAACAACGCTGGCACCGGGCGGGGCGATGAGTATTCGCCACACGGCTTCCGCGCGGTCCTCGAAGTCAATCTCGCAAGTGTCATGGACCTTTGCCTTGCTGCCCATGCCGGTCTCAAGGCGCGCGGTGGTGCCATCGTCAACATGGGCTCGCTCTCGAGCTTTCTCGCGCTTCGGGAGACTCCGGCCTACACAGCGTCAAAGGCCGGACTGCTCGGCCTTACCCGCGCCCTTGCCGACAAATGGGCGCCTGATGGAATTCGCGTGAACATGGTCGCCCCCGGCTTCATCCGCACCCGCATGACCGAAATGCAGAGAAGCGATGCGGACTATGAGAAGCGGCTCTTGAAGGCCGTGCCGCAGCGGCGCTGGGGCGAGCCTGAAGAAGTGGCACAATGTGTCCTTTTCCTCGCCAGCCCACGTGCTCCCTATGTCACTGGCCAGTCGATTGCGATCGATGGCGGCCTGATGCTGCGCTAGCGCGAAGGCGGTGCCTCAGGGTTGGGCTCTGGCGCAATCGGGGGCGGCTTGGCAGCATCGGCCTTTGCGGCCTCGACATCGGCGATGGCGCGCGCAACCGACGGATAGGCCGCATCCGCTGCGTTTTCCCGCTCATCTGCGCCGCTGCTGCAGGCAAGCAGCAAAAGCAGCAGTGCAATGGCCCTCACAGCAAGCTGCCTTCCGGTTCCGGCTGAGGAACGGCCGCGTCGGGGTCCTCGTCCCAGTCTTCGTCCAGAATCGGCGGGTTGCCGTCCCACAGTTCCGCAAGACGCAGCTGGAGCCAGGCTGAGCGGATGGTCGCATAGTCGTCGGCCGCGCCGCGACGGATCTGCTCGCCGCGCTCGATGAGCTCGGCACGTTCATCCACCAGCCGTACCAGGATCTGCATGGTCGACTGCGTGCTGGTGAGGATGGCACCGGCCCCATGGCCCACCGGGTCGATCGCAAACTCGGTCAAAAGCCCAATTCCGTCACGCAGGGTTGAAGGGCCAAAGAGCGGAAGCATCAGGAATGGACCCGACGGGATTCCCCAGACAGCGAGAGTCTGGCCGAAGTCATGGCGCTGCTGGTCAAACCCCATCCGGCTTGCCTCGTCGATCGTTCCAACGCCTCCCAGCACGCTGTTGATGAGAAACCGGTCGAGCGCCCGGAACGCGCTGCGCGGCTTGCCTTGGGCAATGGCATTGACGCCGTGCAAGGGTTCGCCGAGATGGTTGTAGAAATTGTTGATGGCACGCCGCATCGGCGCCGGCACGACAGCACGATAGGCCGCCGCCGGAGGCCGGATGACAAGCCGGTCCACCTCATTGTTGAAGGCATGGATTTTGCGATTGAGCGGTTCCAGCCGGTCTTCGCTGGCGCGCTCGAGGCTTGCACCCCGCAGAAACCGTTCCTCAGCCGTCATGGCACAGCCAGGCAGAAACAGGGCAAGGAGAAGGCAGATACGAAGCTGCACCCGCACGCCCTAGGAAAGGCAGCGCACCACCTCAAGCACTTCCATTGGCCTCGCCGTTGACCAGACTTAAAGGATTCTTTAAATGCCATTGTCCATGGAGCAGCTGCTCGCCCAGTTTGCCGCCTTGTCCGATCCGTCCCGCCTGCGGATCCTGCTGCTGGTGCGTGATGTTGATCTCGCCATGGGCGAGCTTGCCGAAGTGCTGCGCCAGAGCCAGCCGCGGGTGTCCCGCCATGTCCGGATCCTGGCCGAGGCGGGGCTGGTCCGGCGGCAGAAGGAAGGAGCCTATGCGTTCGTGAGCCGGGCCCGCACGCCCGCAGCGGAGGCGGCGCATGTGATGATCGACTCCATTCTTGGCGACAGTGATCCGATTGCGCCTGAGCGTGCCCACCTCGCAGACGTGCGGGCAGCGCGGCAGAAGGCGCTCGACCGCTGGTTCGCTGACCATGCCGCCGAGTGGGATCTGATGCGCAACCTGGAAGCGCCGGCCGAGGCCGTCGAAGCCGCTCTCCTTGAAGTGGCGAACAGCCGCGGCGTTGGCCGGTTGCTCGATGTCGGCACGGGAACGGGAAGGATCCTCGAGCTGCTTGGACCCCACGCCAAGGCTGCAGCGGGCATCGACCGCTCGCCCGAGATGCTCCGGATCGCCCGGACCCGGCTTGATGCGGCCGGCCTTTCGGGAGTTGAGATCCGCCAGGCTGACATGGTGGCGCTGCCCTTTGCGGATGCTGCGTTCGATACCGTCGTCATCCACCAGGTGCTCCACTTCAGCGAGGATCCCGCAGCTGCGCTTCGCGAGGCTGCACGCGTGCTCGCGCAAGGCGGGCAGCTTCTCGTTGCCGACTACGCGCCTCATGACGAGGAGGAGCTGAGGGCCCGCTATCGCCACGCTCGCCTGGGGTTCAGCTGCGAAGTGCTGAGCGCCCAGCTGGAAGCGGCCGGCCTTGTTGTCGAGGCAATCCGGCAGATCGATGGACCCCGGCTCGCCGTCCTTCTCTGGCACGGTGTGAAGCCATGACCATCCCCTTCCCGCATGCGCGGCCGCCGGGCCGGCTCGACCTCCCCGCCAGCGACATCGACATCAGTTTCGAGTTCTTTCCGCCTAAGACTCCCGCCATGGCCGAGACGCTCTGGGCCTCCATCGCCGAGCTCGCGCCACTTGCCCCGCGTTTTGTCTCAGTGACTTACGGTGCCGGCGGCTCGACCCGCGAGCGCACCCATGCAACCATCTTGCGCATCCAGGCCGAGACCCAGGTGCCGGTTGCAGCCCATTTGACTTGCGTCAACGCCAGCCGCGACGAGATCGACGCGATTGCCCGCCGCTATTGGGATGAGGGCGTGCGCCACATTGTGGCATTGAGGGGCGATCCGCCGCCGGCAGCGGATGGCAGCAAGCCGCGCTTTATTCCGCGCCCCGACGGCTACAATGACGCCGCCGAACTGGTAGCCGGCCTTGCCCGCATCGCCCCCTTCGAGCTTTCGGTTGGCGCCTATCCCGAAACCCATCCGGAAGCTTTGAGTGCCGAGGCCGATCTCGCCCATCTGAAGCGCAAGTTTGACGCTGGGGCGACGCGCGCCATCACCCAGTTCTTCTTCGAGCCTGAAACTTTCCTCCGCTTCCGCGATCGGGCAGCAGCTGCCGGCATATCGGGCGAGATTGTGCCAGGGATCCTGCCTGTTAGCACCTATGCTGCGACGGTCCGCATGGCCGAGATGACGGGCACCAGCATCCCCGCCTGGCTTCCGGAGCTGTTCGAGGACCTCGAGGACCGGCCGGATGCGCGCGCGCTAGTCGCGGCGACGGTCGCTGCCGAGCAGGTGCGCCGGCTCATTGTCGAGGGCGTGCGGCACTTCCATTTCTACACCCTGAACCGCGCCGGCCTCAGCTACGCCATCTGCCATCTTCTGGGAAAGCGCTCCCGATGACCGCCCTTGCCCCGAGCGACGCCGAAGCCGCCTTCCGCGCCGCGCTTGCCGAACGGATCCTTGTGAAGGACGGGCCCTATGGCACTGCCATCCAGGCGCTCGGGCTTGCCGAGGCCGACTATCGCGGCAACCTTGCCGTCACCCACGACCAGAAGGGCAATAACGACATCCTGAACCTGACCCGCCCCCATGCGATTGCTGCGATCGCCCGCGCCTATGCCGAGGCTGGCGCCGACCTCCTGGCAACCAACAGCTTCAATGCCAACGCCATTTCCCAGGCCGACTATGGCACGGCGCATCTTGTGGCGGACATCAATCGCGCAGCTGCCGAGATCGTCCGCGCTGTCGCCGACGAAGCCGCCGCGCGCGACGGCCGGCGCAGGTTCGTCGCAGGCGCCCTTGGGCCCACCAACAAGACACTGTCGCTCTCGCCGCGGGTCGAGGACCCGGGCTTCCGCGAAGTCGATTTCGATGGTGTCAAGGCGGTCTACCGCGAGCAGGTCGATGCCCTGCTCGAAGGCGGTGCTGACTTCATCCTGATCGAGACCGTGTTTGACACCCTCAACGCCAAGGCTGCCGCCATGGCGGCCATGGAAGCCGAGGACGCGCGCGGGCAGCGCGTGCCGCTGCTCTTGTCCATGACCTTGACCGATCTTGCCGGGCGCAACCTCTCGGGCCAGACGGTCGAGGCCTTCTGGGTCTCGCTTGCCCACGCACGGCCGCTCGCCGTTGGGCTCAACTGTTCGTTCGGCGCCACCGAGCTCAGCGCGCATGTCGCCAATATGGCCCGAATCGCCGAGGCCCCCTTGCTCGTCTACCCAAACGCCGGCCTGCCCAATGCCTTTGGCGGCTATGACGAAGCGCCTGCGACCACGGCTGCCCTCGTCCGCCAATGGGCAGAGGCCGGACTAGTCAACATCATCGGTGGCTGTTGCGGCACCACGCCCGCCCATATCGCTGCCATTCGCGCTGCCGTTGCGGGACTGCCTCCGCGGCGGATCCCAGAGCCTGTGCCAGCGCTGCGGCTATCGGGCCTTGAGGCCTTCGCATTCGCATGACTCCGCCCGCGACTGCTGCCCGCGCGCTCCCGGCGCCGCCGCCTGCCACGGCGTCGGCGCGCTTCATCAACATTGGCGAGCGCACCAATGTCACTGGCTCGGCCCGGTTCCGCAAGCTGATCGTTGCTGGCGACTATGCGGCCGCGCTCGAAGTCGCGCGCGAGCAGGTTGAAAACGGCGCCCAGGTCATCGACGTCAATATGGACGAGGGCCTGCTCGACAGCGAGGCGGCCATGGTCACCTTCCTGCGTCTGCTCGCTGCCGAGCCTGACATCGCGCGCGTGCCCGTCATGATCGATTCGTCCAAATGGTCGGTCATCGAGGCCGGTCTCAAGTGCGTAGCCGGCAAGGCCATCGTCAACTCGATCAGCCTGAAGGAAGGGGAAGGCCCGTTCCTCGCCCAGGCACGCGCCTGCCGCCGCTATGGTGCGGCCGTTGTCGTGATGGCCTTCGACGAGGTCGGCCAGGCCGACACAGCTGACCGCAAGGTCGAAATCTGCGCCCGCGCCTACGATCTCCTCCTTGCCGAGGGCTGGCAGGCAAGCGACATCATCTTCGATCCCAACATCTTCGCAGTCGCAACCGGCATTCCTGAGCACGATCGCTACGCCCTCGACTTCATCGAGGCCTGCACGCGAATCAAAGCGCGCTGCCCGGGTGCCCGGATCTCGGGCGGGCTGTCCAACCTGTCCTTTGCCTTCCGCGGCAATGAGACGGTGCGGCGCGCCATGCACAGCGTGTTCCTCGCCCATGCCATTCCGGCCGGTCTCGACATGGCGATCGTCAACGCCGGCCAGCTTGACGTCTATGACGCCCTCGACCCTGAGCTGCGCGAGGCCTGCGAGGACGTGATCCTGATGCGCCGGGCCGATGCGACCGAGCGGCTGATCGCGCTTGCCGGGCGGTTCAGCAACCGTGCCGAAGCCACCAGCAAGGCCAGCGATGCCTGGCGGGACCTGCCGGTCAACGAGCGCCTTGCCCATGCCCTCGTCCACGGCATCGACGCCTATGTCGTCGCCGACACCGAGGAAGCCCGCCAGACCGCCGCCCGCCCCATCGACGTGATCGAGGGCCCGCTCATGGCCGGCATGAACATCGTCGGCGACTTGTTTGCCTCGGGCCGCATGTTCTTGCCCCAGGTCGTCAAGTCTGCCCGAGTCATGAAGAAGGCCGTCGCCCATCTCGTGCCCTATATCGAGGCGGAGAAGGAGGAGGGTGCAGCCCCCAAGGCCCGGATTGTCATGGCAACTGTCAAGGGCGACGTGCACGACATCGGCAAGAACATCGTGGGCGTCGTCCTCCAGTGCAACAATTTCGACGTGGTCGATCTCGGCGTCATGGTGCCGTGGCCGAAGATTCTTGAGACCGCGCGCGCAACCGGGGCCGACATGATTGGGCTCTCGGGCCTGATTACGCCTTCGCTCGACGAGATGGTGACGGTTGCAACCGAAATGGAGCGCGCCGGGATGACCCTGCCGCTTCTCATCGGCGGTGCAACAACATCCAAGGTCCACACGGCGCTGCGGATTGCGCCCGCCTATTCCGGCCCGGTCATCCATGTCCTCGACGCTTCGCGCGCGGTCGGGGTCTGCTCGACACTTGTGTCCGAGACCCTGCGCGATCGCTATGTCGCGGAAGTCGCCAATGACTATGCAGCGATAAGGAACCAGCGCACCGGCGGCCAGTCCGAGCTTGCAACGCTCACCGAGGCGCGCGCCAATGCGCTCACCATTGATTTCGCTGCCGAGCCCCCAATTGTGCCAGCACGCACAGGTCGCTGGACCTTCGAGGACTGGCCGCTGGCCGAACTCGTCCCCTTCATTGACTGGACTCCCTTCTTCCGCGCCTGGGAGCTGCATGGCACCTTCCCCGCCATTCTCGACGACCCAGTGGTGGGCGAGGCCGCGCGCAACCTCTGGCGTGATGCGCAAGCCATGCTGGCACGGATTGTCGAGGAGAAATGGCTCGTGGCCAAGGGCGTCGCGGCGATCTGGCCGGCCCGGCGCGATGGCGATGACATCCTCGTCTTTGCCGACGAACGCCGCGCGACGCCCTGTGCGCGTCTTCCTTTCCTCCGCCAGCAGGTCAGGAAGCGTGAGGGCCGCACCAATGATTGCCTGGCGGATCTTGTCTCCTCTGATGCCGACTGGATCGGAGGCTTTGCCGTGACCGCCGGCCACGGGATCGAAGAAAAGCTCGCCGAATTCCACGCTGCCCACGACGACTATTCCGACATTCTCTTGAAGGCACTTGCCGACCGGTTTGCCGAAGCCTTCGCCGAGGCGCTGCATTTCCATGTGCGCACCGATCTCTGGGGCTATGAGCCAAAGGCGGAGCCTGACTTTCCGGCCCTCATCCGCGAACTGTATCAGGGCATCCGTCCGGCTCCCGGCTACCCCGCCTGCCCAGATCATAGCCTGAAGCCGCTGCTGTTCGACCTGCTCGATGCCACCGCTGCCACTGGAATCACCTTGACGGAGAGCTTTGCCATGCTGCCGACGGCTGCGGTCTCTGGCTTCTACTTCGCGCACCCGCGCGCTCGCTATTTCGGGGTGGCGCGCGTGGGCGAGGACCAGCTTCTCGACTATGCCACCCGGCGCGGGGTCAGCCTCGACCAGGCCCGCCAGTGGCTGCAGCCCAACCTTGACTAAGGGTGCTGGCGAGCGAATCGTCAGTCGGCAACCCGGCGGTTCCAGGCCCAGAAGGGCGGGGGCAGGGGTCGGCCGGAAGCATAGGCCTCCACAAGGTCGAGCACAGCGCGGGTGACCGTCGGCAGGTCCAGCGCGCGGGCCTCGTCGAGCCCAAACCAGCGGATCTCGTGCAACTCATGGCTGTCGGCGGGCGCAAGGCTTGCGAGCCTGTCCGCCTCCGCGAGGAAGAAGCGGGTATCAAACCGCCGCGTCCGCCCTGGCGGCGTGATGGCGCGGGCGAGATAGGCAAGGCCCGAAAGATCGGGCAGGAAACCGGATGTAACAAAGTGGGACCAGCTCTTGGGGGCGCGGCGCCCGATCTCCCCGCGCTGACCGAGGATGAGCCCGGTTTCCTCGAAAGTCTCGCGAACGGCGGCAAGGGCAAGTGCGCGCGCCAGCCGCGCAAGCGAGGCCAGCGGCCGGCAGGGTGTGCGCACCACTTCGGCTGCCACTTCGGGGCGGAGCTCGGATGCCGCCTGCATGTGCCAGTCGCCGCGGTCGAGCCTGCCGCCTGGGAACACCCACTTGTCGGGCATGAAAGCGTGGCCGCTGGCACGCCGGCCCATCAGAATCTGGAGCCGGCCTTCGTCCTGGCGCAGAAGGACGAGCGTGGCAGCATCGCGCGGGCGTACGGCTTTTGCCATCTCGAACCTCCTTCGCAGCGGGGTGCTGCCAACCTCGCCATCCTGCAAGGGGCAAGGCCCAGGCGCCCGGATTGCCCGGCCCGGCGCCAGCCCCTATGGCGCAGCCGATGGCCGTCCATTTCCATGAAGCTGATCTGCCCTTCAATGCCCTGGCGGCGGGGCCTGTCGCCGTCGATACCGAGACGCTTGGCCTCAACCCGCTGCGCGATCGGCTGTGCCTTGTCCAAATCGCCGATGGTCGAGGCGACGAGCATATCGTCCGAATTACGCGTCCCGAAGCCGCCCCCAATCTGAAGGCGGTGCTCGCCGATCCTGAGCGGCTCAAGATCTTCCACTTCGCGCGCTTCGATCTTGCGGCCATCGAACACTGGCTCGGCGTGATGGCAGCGCCCGCCTGGTGCACGAAGACAGCAAGCCGCTTGACTCGCACCTACACTGACCGACATGGCTTGCGCGATCTCGTGCGCGAACTCCTCGGGGTGGAAATCTCCAAGGCCCAGCAGTCCTCGGACTGGGGGGCTGACGAGCTCAGTGACGCGCAGAAAGACTATGCCGCCTCAGACGTCCGCTATCTGCACCGGCTGAAAGACATTCTCGAGCAGCGGCTGGAGCGCGAAGGGCGCACCGCGCTTGCCAAGGCCTGCTTTGACTTCCTGCCCTGGCGAGCCCGCCTTGACCTTGCCGGCTGGCCCGATGTTGACATTTTCGCCCATGTCTGAAGCTGCAGCCGAATCAGCGGAGGCCATCGCCTTCCGGATGGCGCGCCGGCGGGCAGCGGCACCTGGCGGAAGCCGCGACCGCCTGGTCAAGGTGGCCAAGATCGGTTTTCCCCTTGCTGCCTTCCTGCTCTTCGCAGCTCTGGTGCTGGTTCCGCTCAATGAAGTGCGCGAACTCTCGTTCCTGTTGTCGAAAGATTCCGCAGCCGAGGCAGGCGAGCGGCTACGCGTGATGCAGGCGAGCTATCGCGGGACCACGACGGCTGGCGAGGCCTTCGAGATTTCGGCAGCAAGCGCAGTCCAGAAATCGAGCGATGTGCCAGTGGTGCGCCTTCGGGGTCTTGCTGCGCGGATTGAACGGGCTGACGGGCCAGCAACAGTCACGGCGCCCGGTGGCCTCTATTATCTCGAGACCGGGCGCATCGAAGTTGGCGGACCGATCAAGGTCCGCAGTGCTGCTGGCTATCGTGTCGACGGAGAAAGGCTCATCATCGATCTGGAAGCGAACCAGGTCCACTCCGGACTTCCGGTCTCGGGCGAGCTGCAGATGGGACGGTTCGAGGCTGGCGGGTTCGAGGCCGACCTCCCGGGCAAGCGGGTCGTGCTCACCAACGGTGCGCGTATGCGCCTCTACCCTGACCGGATGAGGATGTCGGCATGAGGAAGCTTGCGCTCGTCGTCGGCCTGGCGCTTGGCCTGCAGGCGATGCCCGCAGCCCCCCAGAGCCTCGCGGCCTCGGCACTGAGGGGCCATGACAATCGTGCCCCGATCGATGTTGACGCCGACCGGATCGAAGTCATCGACACGACAAGCCAGGCGATCTTCAGCGGCAATGTCCGCGTGCGCCAAGGCAGCCTTGCCATCGAGGCGGCACGGATCCGGGTCGCCTATGACCGCACCGGGGGCGGTGACCCCATCATCCGCCGACTCGATGCCGAGGGCGATGTCAAGATGCGCTCGCCGTCCGAGCAGGCGCGCGCGCGGTTTGCCATTTACGATGTCGAGAACCGGATCCTGACCTTGATTGGAGGTGTGGAACTGGCCCGAGGGGTGGAGCGCCTGGCCGGCAACCGGCTCACCATCGACCTCGACAGCGGCCGCTCAACGCTCGATGGGCGGACTTCGGCCTCAGGCCCAGGGGGTCGAGTGACCGGCCGGTTCAAAGTGCCGCAGCAAGGCAAGCTCAGATAAGGTCGCGCGCCGCAAGAAAGGCGCGGATGGCAGCCACGGCTTCGGCTCGCCGGTCGGGCTGGAAGGCATAATAATGTGTGGCACCCCGGATGGTCACGCGCATCTTGTCGGTCGCACCCACGGCTGCAAACAGCCGCTCGGCATGGCTTGGAGTGCAGGCATCATCGGCCGAATTGTCGAGAACAAGGGTGGGGACAGTGCAGAACGGCCCGCAGGCAAGGCCATCCGCCCGGGAGGTGTCGAGGCCCCACTGCGACAGCCAGGACCGCAGTGTCGAGAAGCGGGCAAGCCCGCCTGGGGCGTCGTTGATCTCGCACGGGTCGCCCAGATAGCAGCGCCCAGGCGTCCGGTCATTGGGGTCGAGCGTGGGGTCGAGCCAGCGCGGATCGGCCATGGTGCCGTGGACGATGAAGGCCTGCTCGGCATTGGGGCCATAGCGGTTCCGCAGCAGGTCAAGCCGGTCGCGCACCCAGGCCGTAATCCGCCGATTGCGTTCGACCTGCCGGGCGCGGAAGGCCTCGACCCATTGGGGAGGGTAGGGCGGCTGCGCTGGCGGCGGATCCGCATAGAGGTTCCATGCCGGGTCGCGCGCCAGCGGGTCCGCCTCGTCGGTCACAGACGGGTCAAGCCATTCGGTCAGGGTCTGAGCTCGGCTGACATGGGCGGCAAGCAGCAACATCGCATCCGCTGGCACCAGTTCCGGCACATCAATGGGGTCGCCCGCTGGCGTGTCGGTGACGAAGGGAGCAACAGCCTGGCGCTGGTAGAAGAGCGACAGCGACCCCCCGCCCGACCAGCCGGCGAGAACGATCCGCCGGTAGCCAAGCGCCGTGCGCGCATGCCGCACCCAATGGCCGAGGTCGACAAGCAGCTTCTCCATGAGGAGTGCCGAATCATTGTTGGGGTAGCGCGAGACAGCACAGAGGCAATGGATCCCGTCTTCGGCCAGACCCATGGGCAGGGGCAGATAGTGCATGATCCCCATCGGGTGCATGAAGATGAGCAGGGTCTCGGAAGCAGTTTCGGGCTTCAGGAGATGCCCCTGCAGCGCCACGAGGCCGCCGATCCCGCCATAGCTCTCCTTGACTGTCACCTTCTCATCGAAGACGAGGTGAAGGGGCAGGCGCGCATAGCTCATGTCGCAGCCCGAAGTTCTGCCTTTTGCTCCCGCGTCCGCGCGGTCCATTCGGCCAGCACATCGCGCGCGCTTGCTGCCTCGGCTTCGAGGATCGAGTCATGGTCTGCGGTGCGCGCCGTAATCTCAACCTGGAGGCCATTGGGGTCCCACATGTAGATGGAGCGCACGAAATGATGGTCGATGGGGCCAAAGCAAGGCACGCCAGCGGCATCGAGCTTCGCCTTCCAGGCGCGAAGCGCCTCCTCCGATTCGGCTTCGAAAGCGATGTGGCGGTCAAACCCGTGGGCGGGGCGGAAATGCGCATCGGTTGCGCTGTCAGGCGCATCGAAGAAGGCGATGAAATTGCCGTCCGGAAGCGCGAAGAAGATGTGGACATAGGGGTGGGGCTTGCCCGTCCCCGGCTCCTCCTCGAAGGCGAGCGCAGCCTTGAGCGGCAGCCCCAGCACATCCTCGTAGAAAGCGCGGGTCTCCTCGGCGTCGCGGCACCGAAAGGCACTGTGATGGATCCCTTGAAGCATTGGCTCTCCCATGGCTCAGGCAGCGATCGCCGCCCCGATATAGTCGAGATCGCGTCCCCCGCCGATCGAAAATCCCCGCGTGGGAGACCAGCCGAGCCCCTCCATCCGCGCGACGCGGAATCCGGCTGCTCCGAGTGCGCGCTCCATCTCGTGGGGCCGCAGAAATTTGCGCCAGTCGTGGCCGCCTTTGGGGATGTCGCCCGTCACATATTCGGCGCCGAACTTGACGAGGGCAAGGCTTGCAAGCGTCCGGTTGGGCGTGGAGAAGACGAGGAGCCCTCCGTGCCGCAGCAGCGTGCGAAGGGCAGCGAGGAAGACGCCCACCTCTGCCACATGCTCGACAACCTCGAAGCAGACGGCAAGGTCGAACTGGCCAGGCGCCTCTCTGGCAAGCTCGGTCACCTCGCCGGTAATGTAGCGGATATCGAGCCCGGCAGCTGCTGCATGGGCTTCTGCTACCGCGATTGATTGGACAGCTGCATCAACCCCCGTCGTCGCCGCCCCCATCCGGGCGAGCGCTTCGGTCGCAAGGCCGCCGCCGCAGCCGGCATCGAGCGCAGCGAGGCCAGCAAGTGGACGCCGCGCGCGCGCATCGGCGCCGAGATGCGCGATTGCCGCCTCCCGCACGAAGCCCATGCGCACGGGGTTGATAGCGTGGAGCAGCCGATTGGGGCCGTCCGGGTCCCACCATTGCCCGGCAAGCTTCTCGAAAAGCGCGACATTCCCGGGATCCGCGGTGCCAGTTGCAGGCGCCGGCTCGCTCCGGCGGCTCACCGGACCGGCTGGGTCTTCGACGGCATGCCCGTCCGCCCACCCGGTGCCGGTGGCGTCGGATCGGCAGGAAGCACCCGCCATCCATCGGGACCGAGCGCTTCCAGGGGCGCAAAGCGGCGCTTGTAGTCCATGCTCGGCGAGCCCTTCACCCAGTAGCCGAGATAGACATAGTCCATGCCGACGGCGGCTGCACGCAGGACATGGTCGATGATCATGTAAGTGCCAAGTCCAGCCCGTTCGGGATGCTCGGGGTCGAAGAAGCTGTAGACCATGGAGAGGCCATCGGTCTGCTTGTCCGTTAGGCAGGCGCCAACCAGCCGGCCCGGCCGGCCATTGCGGGTCGGCTCCCGATACTCAACGACGACGGTATCAACGGGAGACGTCTCGATCATGTCGGCAAAGTCGTAGGCGTCCATGCTCGCCATCCCGCCATCGGGATGGCGGATGGAAAGATAGCGCTTCAACAGCGCGAACTGCTCTTCTGTTGCCCAAGGATCACAGGCTGCGACCTCGAGGTCAGCATTGCGGCGGATGAGCCGGCGCTGCGAGGCAGAGGGGCGGAAGGCCGATGCCACAATGCGAACCGAAACGCAGGCCGAACAGCCCTCGCAGCTCGGCCGGTAGACCACATTTTGGCTGCGGCGGAAACCGATTCGGCCAAGGCTCTCTGACATGCGCGCGGCATCGCTGCCGCGCAGCTCGGCAAACACCTTCCGCTCGACCTTGCCCGGAAGATAGGGGCAGGGTGCCCGTGCGGTGATAAAAAAGCGGGGAAAGCGCGTCGGCTGGTCAGTCATTGGCTGCAACTCACAACCATGCCGTGCACCGCCGGCAGTCGCCGTTTGCCAGCCGCCGCAATCCTGCCAGCCGCCTTCACCCTTGCCTGTGCCGAAGGCGCCACTTCTGCCCGAGTCACTTCTGCCCGTCCTCCCGCAGATGCACGCGCGCAACGCGCCCAAATCAAACTTTGCACACAGGTGGGGGCAGGCGCAACGCCCTCGCGCCCGCTGCGACCTCTCGCAACGGGGAGGCGCCGACCCCTCGCACCCATCGCCAAGGGACGGCCGAACTGGCCCAATCCTAGCAGCAGCGCGCCAGCATTGGTGCGCCGATCGGTCCAATATGGCAGCAGAGGCGTGCACGGCTGCAGCCGGTTTGCATCAGGCAAGCTCGATCCGGCTGACGTCAAAGCCGGAGCCCTGGAGCGCTTCAATCAGGCGCTCCAGATGCTCAGGCCCGCGAGTCTCGCACTCGATCTCCGTAATAAGGCCCTTTGCCGGCAGGGTGGTGAAGATCCGGTGATGGGACACTTCGAGGATGTTGACCTGCTGTTGGTCGAAGATCCGCGCCACTGCATAGAGCTGGCCTGGCCGGTCCTTCAGCCGAATCCGAAGACGCGCCAGCCGTCCCGAGCGGGCGAGATCTCTGAGCAGCACATTGGCCAACAACCGCGTGTCGATATTGCCGCCACAAAGGATGAGCCCTACGGTGCGGCCGCGAAACCGGCGCGGATTGGCAATCAGGGCCGCAAGCCCGGCAGCCCCTGCCCCCTCGACCACCGTTTTCTCGATTGCAAGCAAAAGTGCGACTGCGCGTTCGAGATCGCGTTCGCCAACGAGGAGGATATCGGAGACCAGGGCCCGCACGATGGGCACGGTCAGTGCCCCCGGCGCCTTGACGGCAATCCCCTCAGCAAGCGTGTCCCCATCTGCGACCACCGGCTCGCCGGCAAGCGTTGCCTTCATGGACGGGTAGAGCTCGGCCTGCACGCCGAGCACCTCGATGCGCGGGTCCACCTGGCGGGCAACGATTGCTGTCCCGGAAATGAGGCCGCCGCCGCCGACCGGCACGATCAGCGTGTCGATGTCGGGCGCATCCGCGAGCATCTCCAGCGCCGCTGTGCCCTGGCCAGCGATGATCTTCGGGTCATCATAAGGGTGAACGAAGACAAGGCGGCGCTTCTCCGCGAGCATCCGCGCATGGTCGAAACTCTCCTCGAGCTTCTCGCCATGGAGCACGACCAGGGCATCATGGCTCTCGGTCTGCTGCACCTTGATGAGCGGGGTGTGACGCGGCATCACGATGGTCGCCGGAATTCCCAGCCGCCGCGCATGATAGGCGAGCCCCTGGGCATGGTTTCCTGCCGACATGGCAATGACTCCCCGCTCCCGCTCGTCTGCGCTGAGGGCCAGCAGCCGGTTCAACGCCCCCCGCTCCTTGTAGGCGGCAGTGAACTGGAGATTTTCGAACTTGAGCCACACCTTGGCTCCGGTCAGCTCGGAAAGCGTGCGGGAATGGAGCGTGGGCGTGCGGATAATCTGGCCAGCGATCGCCTTTGCTGCCGCCTCGACATCGGCAAAGGTCACCGGAAGCTCGGCAAAGGGAGCAGCAGAGAGGGTCGCCATGGCACCGGCGCGGCTAGCGCATGCCTGGCTTTCGCGCAAAGGGAAAGGCGGACCCCCTTGCCTGCTTGCCCACACCACGGCAGGCCTCCTGCGATGTCTCGCCTTCTTGCTGCTCTTTTTGCCCCGCTCCTCCTCATTGCTTTCCCGGCCGGCGCACGCACGCTCATCGTCAATGCCAATATCCTGAGCCTTGATGCCGACGGCCGAGTTGAGCGCTATGCCATGCTCTTGGCAGGCGATGACGGCCGCATCGAGGCCATGGTCCCGCTGGGCGGCCGCGAACCTCCACTCAAGCCAGGGGACTACCGCCTGGACGCCCGCGGTGCCACCATCCTTCCGGGCTTCATTGACTCCCACCTCCATCTGATGGGGCTGGGGCTGCGCCTTATCGCGCTTGACCTTGCGCCCGCGCGCTCGCTCGACGAGGCCCTCGATAGGGTCCGGCGCCATGCCGCAAGGCTTCCGGCTGGCGCTTGGGTGACTGGCGGCGGTTGGAACCAGGTCCGCTGGGGCGCCGGCTTCCCAACGGCAGCCGATCTTGACCGCGCGGTTGCCGACCGGCCCGCAGCGCTCCAGCGCACCGACGGCCATGCACTCTGGGTCAACAGCGCGGTGCTGAAGGCTGCTGGTATCACCCGCGCCACCCGGGATCCGCCAGGCGGCCGGATCTTGCGCGACTCTGCCGGCAACCCGACCGGAATCCTGGTTGACGCGGCGATGGACCTGGTGCGGCCACCACCTCCGGGCGCGCTCGAGCGCGACAAGGCGCTTGCCACTGCCCTTGCCCATCTTGCCGAGCTTGGAGTGACAAGCGTCCATGACATGGGAGTCACGCCAGCAGACTGGAACCTCTTCCGCGCCTTCGGCGATGCTGGAAGGCTCACGGTCCGCATAACCGGCTATGCTGCTGGAATGGAGGCAGCCGACGATATTGCGCCGCTTGGGCCCACGCCCTGGCTCTATGACGGGCGCCTCAGGCTGCAGGGGGTCAAGCTCTATGCGGATGGCGCACTCGGCTCGCGCGGCGCCTGGCTCAAGGCGCCCTATGCCGATGAGCCGGGCAACCGCGGCCTGCGCCTGCTCGACCACGCAAGGCTGCGCAACTTGATGAGCCGCGCCAATTTCGCCGGCTACCAGCTTGCCGTCCACGCCATTGGTGACGCTGCCAACGCCGAGGTGCTCAACGCCTACGCCGAGATCGCGCCCGCCTACGGCTCCGGTCTTCGGAACCGGATCGAGCATGCCCAGGTGCTCGATCCAGCCGACATCCCCCGCTTCCGGGCGCTCGGTGTGACCGCCTCGATGCAACCGATCCACGCCACTTCTGACCGCACCATGGCCGAGGCCCGGCTCGGACTGGACCGCCTCGCTGGTGCCTATGCCTGGAGGAGCCTGCTCGCCTCGGGCGCGCTTCTGGCCTTCGGTTCGGATGCGCCAGTCGAGCCCGCCAACCCCTTCCTTGGCCTCCATGCCGCCACCACGCGCGCGGGCTGGCGCACCGAGGAAGCACTTTCGCTCGAAGCCGCGCTCGCTGGCTTCACTGTCTGGGCAGCGAGAGCCGGACTTGCCGACGGCAGGGCAGGGCGGCTGGTGCCGGGTGCCTTTGCCGACTTCATCTTGCTTGACGAGGACCCGTTCCAGGTTCCGCTCGACCGCCTCAAGGACTTGAACGTCCGCGAGACCTGGGTTGCTGGCGTGCGCGTGTTCCAGCGCGGCGCTGGCGCTGCTACGCCGTGGCAGCCGTAAGGCGCGCCGCGCCGGCCCGGTCGAGTGAAAGGCGCGACAGTCCCTTGGGAAGCCCCGCGGCCAGTGTCTCGACAATGCGCTCTGCCACCACTTCGGGTGGCTTGAGCTTTGCCTGGTCCTCGCCGGGATAGGCCTCTCGCCGCATGCGGGTTGCCGTCCCGCCCGGGTCGACCACCAGCACGCGAAGCCCAAGCGCGGTCATCTCGTCCGCATAGGTGCCAAGAAGCACTTCAAGTGCAGCCTTGGAGGCAGCATAGGGCCCCCAATAGGCCCGGCCGCCGGCAGCCACGCTTGAGGTCAGGCCCACCACGGTGCCGCGCGCCCGCCGCAGCAGCGGATCAAAGGCACGCAGGAGCCGCCACTGCGCGGTCACGTTGAGCGCGATGACGTCCTCAAACGCGCGCGGGGCAACATGTCCAAGCGGTGCAAGCGTGCCCAGCATTGCCGCGTTGAGGACAAGAAGGGAAAGCCGGTCCCAGCGCGCGGCAACGGCTGCTCCCAGCCGGTCAATATCGTCGAAGACGGCAAGGTCGAGCGGCGCAATCGTCGCTGTCCCTCCTGCTGCGTGGATCTTGTCCTCGGTTGCAACCAGGCGCTTCTCGTCGCGCCCGGTCAGAAGCAGGTGATAGCCGGCAGAAGAGAGCGCGATTGCAAGTGCAGCGCCGATCCCTCGGCTGGCACCCGTCACCAGCGCCAGCGGCTTCATGGGCGCAGCGTCCGTCACTTTGCAGCTGCCATCAGCGCAAGCTGGCCAGCATCGTCTTGGGCTTCCTGGTCGGTCAGACGGGTCGGGTAGGCGCCAGTGAAGCAGGCGTCGCAATGGCTCGGGGCAATGCCATTGCGGCAGGGCTCACCAAGCGCCCGGTAGAGGCCATCGATCGACAGGAAGGCGAGGCTGTCAGCGCCGATGAACGCGCGCATCGCCTCAAGATCCATCTGCGCTGCCAGAAGCTTGGAGCGGACTGGGGTGTCCACGCCATAAAAGCAGCTGTGGGTGGTGGGCGGCGAGGCAACTCTGAGATGGACTTCCCGCGCGCCGGCATCGCGCAACATTTGCACGATCTTGACCGAGGTGGTCCCGCGCACCACCGAATCGTCGATGAGCACCAGCCGTTTGCCGTTGATGAGCGCGCGGTTGGCATTGTGCTTGAGCTTGACGCCCAAGTGCCTGACGGCCTCGCCGGGCTGGATGAAGGTGCGCCCGACATAATGGCTGCGGATGATCCCGAGTTCGAAGGGAATCTGCGCTGCCTGGGCATAGCCGATCGCCGCTGGTGTTCCCGAATCGGGCACTGGCACCACCATGTCGGCCTCAACCCCGGCCTCGCGAGCAAGCTCGGCCCCGATGCGTTTCCTGACCTCGTAGATCGAAAGCCCGTCCGACTGCGAATCTGGCCGTGAGAAATAGACATGCTCGAAGATGCAGGGCCGCGGCCGCTGCGGCGGAAAAGGGTTGAGCGAGCGGATCCCAAGTGAGTCGACAATCACAAGTTCGCCCGGCTCCACGTCACGCAGATAGGTCGCCCCAACCACATCGAGCGCAACCGTCTCGGAGGCAAAGATGACGGCCTCGCCCATCAGGCCCATCACCAGTGGGCGGAAGCCGAGCGGGTCCCGCGTGGCGATCAGCCCCTCGCGCGTGAGGCACACTAAGGACCAGGCCCCCTCCAGCGCCTTCAGCGCATCGATGAAGCGGTCGAGCAGCGTCGGCTGCGGCGAGGTCGCAACAAGATGGATGATGACCTCGGTGTCGCTCGTTGACTGGAAGATGGCCCCGCGGCGGATCAGCGCCTCCCGCAAGGCCATCGCGTTGGAGAGATTGCCATTGTGCGAGACGGCGAATCCGCCCACGGCCAGCTCGGCGAACAGCGGCTGGACATTGCGCAGCGCCGAGGCCCCGGTCGTTGCGTAGCGGTTGTGGCCGATGGCGACGCGCCCCTTGAGCTCGCCCATCACGTCCGGGCGGTCGAAATTGCCAGCCACATGCCCCATCGCCCGATGGGCGTGGAATTCGCTGCCATCGAAGCTGACAATGCCGGCGGCTTCCTGCCCGCGGTGCTGGAGCGCATGGAGCCCAAGAGCGACTGCTGCTGCCGCCTGGTCCACGCCAAAGACGCCAAAGACGCCGCATTCCTCGTGGAATCGGTCGTCATCGCCCAGCGGGTCGTCGCGCCCACCCGCACAAGGTTGAAGGCCTGCCATTGCCATGTCCACTGCGCTCCCCCGCCCCATAGAAGCTTCGCCTCGCCTTGTCGCTAGGCAAACCGTCATCGAGGCGGCAAAAGGCACCCATGTCTGAGCCCTTCCTGCCGAAGTTCAACTCCGCCGGCCTTGTGACTGCTGTCGTCACGGATGCGTCAACCGGCACCCTCCTGATGGTTGCTTACATGAACGCCGAGGCGATCGCGCTGACGCAGGCAACGGGCGAGGCCCATTTCTGGTCCCGATCCCGCCAGCGGCTGTGGAAAAAGGGCGAGACTTCGGGCCATGTCCTCGAGGTGGTCGAGATCCGGGTCGATTGCGATCAGGATTCGCTCTGGCTGCGCGCCCGGCCGCGCGGCCCTGCCTGCCACACGGGGGCTTCTAGCTGCTTCTTCCGCCGCCTCGGGCCGGAGGGAACGCTGCACCGGCTGGCAATCTAAATTTCTGCTCCAAACAGCCGTCAAAACCGGTGGTGATGGTCTCCCCCCGGCCAGCACCGCGCCCAGGGTCGTGAACCCGCTGCTCCAGCCAGGCCAAGCTCCTCCTGAGGCCGGCTGGAGCAGCAAAGCGCGGTTCGCGAGCAAAAGGGGCTCCGCGCTTGTGCTGCGCGAAGCCCCCCACCAAAAGTGCGGAAATCGCCGTCGCTCAGGCCGCTGCGATCTTGCGGCGACGGACGGCAAAGCCCACCAGCCCGAAGCCAGCAATCAGCATTGCCCAAGTGCCAGGCTCAGGGATGACGCCCTGCTTCAGCAGGAAGGGGTTGTTCGCCTCAAAATTGGCGCGCAGGCCATAGGAGAACCTGGCGGTCGCAAGGTCGGGAATATCACAGAGAATGAAGTTGAGATAATCCCGGTCTCCCAGTTCATCGACAATAAGACCGCTGCACTTGTCAGACGTGCGCGGGATGCCGCTTCCCTGGGCGAAGCTCAGACCGTCAAAATTATTGGACGGGATGAATGCCCCTGGACTTCCGAAGCCCAGTTCATGGGAAAAGCTCGGCCAATTTTTGCCCGTGAGGTTGACCATGAACTTGTCCACAACGTAATTTTTGCCCGGCTCCAAGCCATCCAGCTTGAGATAGACGAATCTGTCGGTTGTGGGACCCCAGGTCTCGACAATCTCGATCACATTTCCTCTGAGGTTCCAGCTAAAAGACAGCAGATTCCCAGCCTCTTGGGTGACAGTAACAGCAACGGCAGGTGCTGAGAGAAAACTGGCAAAAGCGAGGACACTCGCCGCCAGCGGCGTTGAGATGCGCATGGATTCCTCCTCTAGACTTGGGCAACCTTCTGCCCGCTCTTGGCTATGCAAGTTTCATGCCAAGTCCCTGACGCAGAGGATGGCGAGGAAACGGAACCGGTTAACAACCAGTAACCATCGCCCGAATGTTCCAGAGTGTAAAATTTTCCGACAGGCTGAAATATTTCTGTCATGAAACTCGGGCTGCGGCCCGACCCACTTGACGTTAACGTCAACTGGTGGCAGCAGGTGCGCAATGGCTCTGCGGCAGCGCTACAGCATCGGCGATTTGGTCAAGGAATTCGGCGTGACTGCGCGCACCCTTCGCTTCTACGAGGATCAGGGCCTGCTGCAGCCGGAACGCCGGGGCGTTTGCCGCTCCTATTCGCGCGCTGACCGCGCCCGTCTTGCCTGGATCCTTCGGGGCCGAGCCGTCGGCTTTTCGCTAGCGGAAATCCGCGAACTTCTCGATCTTTATGCGCCCGGCCCGGCGCGACGCCCCCAGCTCCAGGCCGCACTCCGCAAATGCCAGGAAAAACTGCAGGAACTGAACAGCAAGCGTCACGCCATTGACCATATCGCAAGCGAACTGGAACAGTTTATCGCCACGCTTCAAACCCAGCTCAACGTCATGGAGTAAGCCATGCCTGCCACCTTCAAGGCGCCGCTCAAGGATACCCGCTTCGTTCTGCGTCATGTCTGTGGTCTCGATCGCTACCGGAACCTTCCAGGCTTCGCCGAGGCCACGCCCGATCTCGTGAATGCGATCCTTGAAGAAGGGGCGAAATTCGTGGAACAGGTGCTCGCGCCCCTGAACCAGGTCGGTGATCGCGAGGGCTGCACCCGGCACCCGGATGGCAGCGTCACCACGCCGACCGGTTTTCGGGACGCCTATCGCCAGTTTGTCGAAGGGGGCTGGGGCACGCTCATGGCGCCCAAGGAATATGGCGGCCAGGGCCTGCCTCATGTCATTGGCTCCGCTTTCGAGGAATATCTCTCCGCAGCCAACATGGCCTTTGCCATGTATCCCGGGCTCACCCAGGGCGCGGTCTCGGCGCTCCTCGTCGCTGGCTCAGAAGCGCAGAAAGCGCTCTATGTCCCGCCCATGGTCGAAGGCCGCTGGACTGGCACCATGAACTTGACTGAGCCTCACGCTGGCACCGATCTTGGTCTCATCCGCACTCGTGCCGAGCCGCAGGAGGACGGCAGCTGGAAAATTTCCGGCACCAAGATCTTCATCTCGTCTGGCGAGCATGATTTGTCCGAGAACATCATCCACCTTGTCCTCGCCAAAACTCCAGGCGCGCCTGACTCCGTCAAGGGAATCTCGCTCTTCCTCGTGCCCAAATATCTGGTGAACCCGGATGGATCGCTTGGAGCCCGCAATGCCCTCTCCTGCGGGGCGATCGAGCACAAGATGGGGATCCACGGCAATTCCACCTGTGTCATGAACTATGACGGCGCCACCGGCTTCCTCGTGGGGGAAGAGATGAAGGGCTTGCGCGCCATGTTCGTCATGATGAACGTGGCCCGCTTGGGCGTTGGCGTGCAGGGCCTGGGGCAAGCTGAAGTCGCCTACCAGAATGCGGCCGCCTATGCCAAGGAGCGCCTCCAGGGCCGCGCCCTCACCGGCGCAAAGAAGAGCGACGCCAAGGCAGACCCGATCCTCGTCCACCCTGACGTCCGCCGCATGCTGCTCGATGCCCGCGCCTTCATCGAGGGTGCGCGTGCGCTCTCTCTCTGGGCGGCGCTTCAGGCTGACCTTGCCCGCCATGCCGAAACTGCCGAGGCGCGCGAAGAGGCCGAGGATCTTCTCTCGCTCCTCACGCCAGTCATCAAGGCCTATCTGACGGACAAGGGCTATTTCCACGCAACCCAGGCCCAGCAGGTCTTTGGTGGCCACGGCTATATTGCCGAATGGGGCATGGAGCAGTTTGTCCGCGACGCCCGCATCGCCATGATCTACGAGGGCGCCAACGGCATCCAGGCGCTTGATCTCGTCGGCCGCAAGCTTGCCACCAACGGTGGCCGCAGCCTGCGCCGCTTCTTGGCGCTCGTCGAGGCCGAGATCGAGGAAGCAAAACGCCATGACGCGCTCGCGCCCTTCGCTGGCGATCTTGCGGCCGCAAAAGCCGACCTTGAGGGTGCTACCATGTGGCTGATGGAAAAGGCCTTCGCCAACCCTGACCATGCCGGTGCTGGTGCGACTGCCTATCTCGAACTGATGGCCCTTGTCGCCTTCGGGATGCTCTGGCTCCGGATGCTCCGCGCAGCCGACATGGCCGAGAGCGAGGACCCGGCCTTCCTCAACGCCAAGCGAATCGTCGGCCGCCACTTCTTCGAACGCCACTTGCCGGATGCGCCCGCCCTTGCCCGCAAGGTGAAGGCAGGCGCCGATACCATCATGGCCATGCCCGAAGCGGCATTCTGACAACAAGTGGAGCTTGCCTCCTGCGCCTACCCGGCGCAGCGCGAACAGGACGGAGGACCCGATGACGGAAGCTTATATCTATGATGCCGTGCGCACGCCCCGTGGCAAGGGCCGCAAGGACGGCGCGCTCCACGAGATCACGCCGATCCAGCTTGCAACCCAGGTGCTGGAAGCGGTGCGCGACAGGAACGGCCTTGATACGGCCCTTGTGGATGACGTCATCCTTGGCTGCGTTGCCCCCGTTGGTGAGCAGGGGGCCGATATTGCCCGGATTGCCGTGCTCAATGCCGGCTATGCCGAGACGACCGCCGGTGTGCAGGTCAACCGCTTCTGCGCAAGTGGTCTTGAGGCCTGCAATATCGCCGCCGCCAAGGTGATTGCCGGCGAAGCCGAGTTCGCCATCGGCGGCGGAGTTGAAAGCATGTCCCGCGTGCCCATGGGCTCGGATGGCGGCGCCTGGGCGATGGATCCGGCAGTTGCCTTCAAAACCTATTTTGCTCCCCAGGGGATTGGTGCAGACCTCATTGCCACCATCGACGGCTTCTCCCGCGATGATGTCGATGCCTATGCAGTCGAATCCCAGAAGCGTGCGGCAATCGCCTGGAAGGAAGGCCGGTTTGCGAAGTCGGTCGTCCCGGTCAAGGACGTCATCGGCGAAATCGTCCTCGACCATGACGAGCATATGCGGCCCTCAACCGACATGCAGTCCTTGGCAAGCCTTGCCCCCTCCTTTGCTGCCATCGGCGAGCAAATGCCGGGCTTTGATGAAATCGCCAAGATCCGCTACCCCGAAGTCGAACGCGTGAACCATGTCCATCATGCCGGCAATTCCTCCGGCATTGTCGATGGTGCGTCGGCGGTTCTCATCGGCTCAAAGGCGGCCGGCGAGAAGGCGGGGCTCAAGCCGCGCGCCCGCATCCGCGGCATGGCCTCCATCGGCTCCGAGCCGCTCATCATGCTGACAGGCCCCACCTATGTGACGCAGAAGCTTCTGAAGCGTCTCGGCATGCGGGTGGAGGATATTGATCTTTACGAACTCAACGAGGCGTTTGCGAGCGTGGTGCTGCGCATGATGAAGCATCTCGAGATCCCGCACGAGAAGATGAACGTGAACGGCGGCGCGATCGCCATGGGCCACCCGCTGGGTGCCACGGGGGGCATGATTCTGGGCACGGTTCTCGACGAGCTCGAGCGGCGCGACCTCAACACCGCGCTTGTGACCCTGTGTGTTGGCGCCGGCATGGGCACGGCTGCCGTCATTGAGCGCGTGTAGGC
>NZ_JBRCLD010000050.1:0-54511 GCF_053487655.1 Thermaurantiacus sp.
GGTCCGGTCAGGTCCGCCCGCCTTGCCCAGTTCGATGGTAGGACGGTCCGGCTGGTGCTTGAAGCAGCTGCGCCCATGCGTCTTGCGAGCGCCCGCCTCGTGGAGGCGCCGCGCGGCGGACCGGTGCTCGAGCTTGAGATGCAAGCCAGCAGTGCCGCCGCCTTTGCCGCCGCGGTCCGGCAGGGGCGCTCGACGCTCGCGCTCAGCCGGCCGGACTCCGGCTTGGCCGCGCCGGGGCCGCTCGCCGAGATCGCCGCCCTGCTCGACGCTCCGCCCACATCCACGCCCGCCGTGGTTCCAGCCGAAGCGGTGCGGCGGGCGCGCGGCCGGCCGGTCGTCGTCATCGATCCGGGCCATGGCGGCAAGGATGTGGGCGCGATTGCGGTGACCGGCGGCTATGAGAAGGATGTGACGCTCGCCGTTGCCCGCGCTGCCGCACGCGTGCTCGAGCGCTCGGGAAAGGTCGAAGTGCGGCTGACCCGCTCGGACGACCGCTTCCTCACCCTGGGGCAGCGCGTGGCGCTCGCCCGCGCCTGGGGGGCCGCGCTTTTCATCTCGGTCCATGCCGACAGCGCCCCCAACCCCGAGGCGCGCGGTGCGAGCGTCTACACGCTCTCGGAGACCGCGTCCGACCGGGAAGCGGCGCGCCTCGCTGCCAAGGAGAACCGCGCCGACGCGATTGCGGGCCGCGATCTTTCGCACGTGGATGGCGAGGCGCAGGGCGTCCTCATCGACCTGGCGCTACGGGATTCAATGAACGCCAGCGCCGATTTTGCGCAAGCGCTCCAGCGCCGGATGGAGCCCGAGGGGATCCGCTTCCGAAGCCAGTTCCACCGCTTCGCTGGCTTCCAGGTGCTAAGAAACCTGGGCGTGCCTGCTGTCCTCCTCGAATGTGGCTATCTCTCCAACGCCGAGGATGCGGACTTCCTGTTTTCCGCCGATGGGCAGCGCAAGCTGGGCGAGGGAATCGCGAGGGCGGCCGAGGCCTGGCTTGTCGGCAACTGAACGCCTGGAGACTTGCGAGCCGGGCCGGTGCGCGGTCATAGGCCTGCTGCATGGATGATCCCGGCCTCTATCCCTATCGCAGCTGGCGTGCGCGCGCGCCTCTGCGCTGGCCCGGTGACAGGCCAGTTGCAGTCTGGGTTGCGCCCAACCTTGAATATTATGAGATCGACCCGCCGGCCCACCCCAAGCGCAAGTCCTGGGCGAGGCCGCATCCCGATGTCGTCGGCTATGCCCACCGCGACTATGCCAACCGCGTCGGCCACTGGCGGATGGCGGACGCGATGAGCGAATTCGGCTTCCCCGGCTCCGTCTCGCTTTCGGTTGCGCTGTGCCAGCACCACCCCGAAGTGGTGGCAGATGCCGCCGCCCGCGGCTGGGAGTTCTTCAGCCATGGAGTCTACAACACCCGCTACGCCTATGACATGAGCGAGGACGAGGAGCGGGCGATTATCCGCGACTCGATCGAAACCGTGCGCGCCGCCACCGGCCAGACCATCCGCGGCTGGCTCGCGCCCGCGCTCACGCACACGGTCAACACGCTCGATCTCATCGCCGAGGCGGGGCTTGCCTACAGCTGCGACCTCTATCACGACGACCAGCCGACCTGGGTGACGACGCGCAACGGCCCGCTGGTTGCCATCCCCTACAGCCTTGAAGTCAATGATCACTACGGCTTCTTCGTCTACAACATGAGCCCGCGCGAATATGCCGAGACGCTCATCCGCCAATATGAGCGCCTGGCTGCCGAAGGTGAGGCGGGCGGCACAGTCATGTGCGTGCCTCTTCACAGCTATCTCATTGGCCAGCCCCACCGGATCGGCCCGTTCCGCGATGCGCTCCGCCATATCGCCAAGGATGGGCGGGCCTGGATTACGACTGCGGGGGCAATTGTCGACAGTTTTGCAGCGCAGGTCCGCCCATGACGCTGGGGCCCGCCTATCTTGCCTACCCGCGCCGGCGCTACGGCTATGACCATGATCTCTACCCCTGGTCGGCGGCGCATCTGCGGCCCCGGGTGCAATGGCCGCAAGGAAAGCCGCTTGCCGTCATGGCGATCATCAAGGCGGAATTCTTCCCGCTCACGCCTTCGGATACGCCGTTTCGCGCGCCGGGCCACATGCAGACCGCCTTCCCCGATTACCGCCATTATACCGCGCGCGACTATGGCAACCGGGTCGGCATCTGGCGCCTCTTTGACGCGTTCCGGGCGCGGGGCCTTGCTGCCTCGGTCGCGATGAACGTGGCGCTCGCCGAGCGCGCGCCGGCGCTGCTCGACGCCATCCGCGCCGAGGGCCATGAGCTGGTGGCCCATTCGACCGACATGAACGGCACCATCGACGGCAGCCTTGCAGCCGAGGCCGAGGCTGCGCTGATCGCCGAGACCCGCGCGCGGTGGGAAGCGCTCGGCGAGCGGCCGCAAGGCTTCCACGCCATCGCCCGCTCACAAAGCTTCAGGACCCCCGACCTGCTGCTGCGCCACAGCTTCACCTTCACGCTCGACTGGGGGAACGACGACCAGCCCTGGCGCTTTGCCAACGGTCTTTGGAACCTGCCGCTCAATCACGAGCTCTCCGACCGGCAGATCCTCAATGTCTGCCAGGCTTCGGTCGCAAGCTATGCCGAACAGATCCAGGATGCTGCCGACTGTCTTGCTGCTGAAGGCGGGCGTATCCTTGCGCTTGAGCTCACCCCCTACATCATTGGCCTTCCCTATCGGATCGCTGCTTTCGAGGCGCTCCTTGACCATCTCGCTCCGCGCGCCTGGTTTGCGCCAGCAAGCGCGATCCTCGCCCACTGGCAGCAGCAGACGGCATGACCAACCCGGCGGGGTCGCCGCGCCGCCTTGCGGACTGCCACAATGTCGCCGACTTCCGTGCGCTTGCCCGGCGCCGCCTGCCCGCCCCGGTGTTCCACTATATCGACGGCGGCGCCGATGACGAAGTGACCCTCAAGCGCAACACGCAAGCCTTCGAGGCCTGCGATTTGGTGCCGGACGTGCTCCAGGGCGTTGCCGAGGTCGATCTTTCGACAACCCTTCTTGGCAAGCGGCTTGCCATGCCGCTTTTCCTCTCGCCGACCGCGCTCCAGCGGCTGTTCCACCATGAAGGCGAGCGCGCTGTCGGCCGGGCGGCGTCGGCCTTTGGCACCTTCTTCGGGATCTCGAGCCTGGCAACCGTCAGCCTCGAGGAGATTGGCGAAAGCGTTGCTGCACCCAAGATGTTCCAATTCTACGTCCACAAGGACGAGGGCCTCAATGCCAGCCTGATTGCGCGGGCGAAGGCGGCCGGCTTTGATGCGCTGACCGTCACCGTCGACACCCAGGTCGGAGGGAACCGCGAGCGCTGCTTGAAGACCGGCTTTACTTCGCCACCGCGGATCACCCCGTCTTCTTTCCTCTCCTATGCGACCCACCCGCGCTGGCTGTTCGACTTCTTCGGCCGCGAGAAGTTCCGCCTGCCCAACCTCGACACCCATGTGGGAGAGGGCAGCCGGACCGCGATGGGAATCGGTGACTATTTCACCCACATGCTTGATCCTGCGCTCGACTGGGCCAAGGCCGAGGCCATCCGCCATGCCTGGGGCGGGCCCTTCTGCCTGAAGGGGATCATGAGTGTTGGCGATGCGAAGCGGGCGGTCGCCATCGGCGCGGATGCCATCATGGTCTCAAACCATGGTGGCCGCCAGCTCGACGGGTCGCGCGCGCCCTTCGACCAGCTTGCGGAAATCGTCGATGCCGTTGGTGACCGGATCGAGGTCATCTGCGATGGCGGCATCCGCCGCGGCACCCATGTGCTAAAGGCGCTTTCGGTCGGCGCTCGGGCCTGCTCGGGCGGCCGGCTCTACCTCTACGCGCTTGCTGCCGGTGGCGAGGCTGGAGTCCGCCGCGCGCTCGGCAATCTGCGGGCGGAGATCGAGCGCGACATGAAGCTGATGGGAAAGCGCTGCGTGGCGGATCTCTCTCGCGACAATTTGCGCTGGCGCTGAGCTGCCGGTGGACGAATTGCCTGGCGCGTTTTCAAAGGCCTGAGGCGGGACGCCGGCTGTGGGAATTGCCTGCGTTGCGGTGTTTCCGATTTGCTGGCGCAAGACCAGGCTCTTGGCTGTGACGCAGCGCAGCATCACCCTGTCCGGAATCGCCGTGTCTCCCGTGTCGGAGAGGCTGGCAGCGCGCCGGCTTTTGTGGAATCGCCTCCGGATGCGCGTTCTGCATGCCAGCCATAGCCGATTCGCAACGGCATTTCGCGGGGGAGCCGCCTGATGGCCGATCAGCCTGATCCGCGCCGTGTGACGGACACCGTGCCGCTCGCCCAAGTCAACCCAGTACGCACCCGGGCCGACTGGGAGCAGGCGCGCGCTGCCGTCCTCGCCGATCCTGGCGCCTTTCACGGGACAATCGCTGCGCGTCTCCTCCACTGGTTCTGGCCTGAGGTGGGCACAGCAGGCGCCTGGCTCACGCGCGATGAGGAGATGGGGCGCTGGACTGGCTGGGATGCCGCTTCGCTTGAGCCCATCGTGGCCGACGTCCCGGCAAATGCTGTCCCCTGGCAGCGCGCCTTCAATGCCGATGAGCCCCCCCATTTCCGCTGGTTCGAGGGCGGGCGCACCAATGCCTGCATGAACGAGGTGGACCGCCATGTGCTGGCCGGTTTCGGCGCCGAGACTGCGCTCATCTTCGAGGGCGATCGCTGGGATATGTCGCTTGATGGCGGCAAGGGAGGGCCAGTTGATTGCTGGCGCGTGTCGCGCCGGGAACTCTTGGTTGAGACTGCGAAATGTGCGCTTGCGCTCAAAGCGCTCGGGCTCGCGGCAGGCGACCGGATCGCGCTCAACATGCCGTCGATCCCGGCGCAGATCTTCTGGACCGAGGCGGCGAAGCGGCTTGGCATCCTCTATACGCCTGTCTTCGGCGGCTTCTCCGACAAGACCCTTTCCGACCGCATCGCCGATGCCGGTGCAAGGGTCGTGATCACCGCCGACGGCGGTTACCGGAACGCCCAGGTGGTCCCCTTCAAGACCGCCTACACCGACCCGGCCCTCGACAATTTCGTGCCTGTGGCCGTCGTCCTCGAAACGCTTGGCCGCGCCCTTGCCGATCCCGCCCTCGCGCTCGGCGACGAGGAGCGGGGGCGCATCGTCGAGACGGTCGCGGCAACGCTCGCCGGCGAAGTGACGGTCGAGCGGGCCGATGCCATGCGCGGCGTGGGCCGTGCTCTTGCGGCTCTTGGCAAGGAGGGGCGGCTGGACAGCGCCGGCGCCGCAAAGGTCCGGATCGCGGCTGCCTCGGCGCTGGTTGCAACGCCTCCTCGGGTGGAAGCGGTCATCGTCTGCCGCCATGTCGCCGTCCCCGATCTCGTCTGGCGCGAGGGCCGCGACCTCTGGGCCCATGAGCTGACCGACCGGGCGCTTGAGACCCTGCTCGCCAACGCGCGGTCCGCCGGATTTGCAGTTGCAAGCGAGGCCGAGCTTCTCGCCCTTCCCGACTGCGACCTCGTCCGCGCCATCTGGGCGAGCGTGCCGCCGCTTGCGGTAGACGCTGAATATCCGCTGTTCTTCATCTATACCTCCGGCTCGACGGGCAAGCCCAAGGGCATCGTCCATGTCCATGGCTATACGGCGGGAATCGCCCACACCATGGCCGTTGCCTTCGACGCGCGGCCGGGCGATACGCTGTTCGTCGTTGCCGATCCGGGCTGGATTACGGGGCAGAGCTATCTCATCTCGGCCCCCCTGTTGACTCGGGTCACGACTTTGGTGGCCGAAGGCTCGCCCGTCTTCCCCCATGCTGGCCGCTTTGCCGCGATGATCGAGCGCCATGGTGTCACCATCTTCAAGGCCGGCGTCACGTTTCTGAAGTCGATCATGGCCGATCCGGCAAACCTTGCCGATCTGCGCCGCCACGATCTCTCGCGCTTGCGCGTTGCCACCTTCTGTGCCGAGCCGACTTCGCCTGCAGTCCAGGCCTTTGCCATGGCCGAAGTCACGCCCTGGTATATCAACAGCTACTGGGCAACCGAGCATGGCGGGATCGCCTTTGCCCACATGTTCGGCAACACCGATTTCCCGCTTCGGCCCGATGCCCACACCTGGGCGCTCCCGTGGGTGGTCGGCGACGTCTTCGTCGAGGATGCAGGCGGCGCCGGTGAGCCCCTGCCCTTTGCCCGCAGCGATGGCGGCGTCCCGTTCCGCCGCGCGGCGGATGGCGAGAAGGGCGAAATCGTCCTCACCATGCCCTATCCCTATCTCGCCCGAACCGTCTGGGGCGATCAAGCGAACTTCCGGGTAGAAGACGGCCGTGTTGCCGGTGGCTGGAAGGGGGATGCGGAACGCTGGGCTGGCAACTACTGGACTCGCTGGCAGGGCGGCTATGCCTATACCCAGGGCGATTTCGCCATCCGCCACGCCGATGGCAGCTTCTCGCTCCACGGCCGCTCGGACGATGTGATCAACGTCTCAGGCCACCGGATGGGCACCGAGGAGATCGAGGGCGCGATCCTCCGCGACAAGGTGCTCGACCCGGATTCGCCAGTTGGCAATGTGCTCGTCGTCGGTGCACCGCACCGCGAGAAGGGGCTCACCCCGCTTGCCTTCGTGGTGCCGGCACCTGGCCGCAAGCTGACCCACGAGGACAGGAAGCGTCTCACCGAGCTGGTGCGCTCGGAGAAGGGCGCAGTTGCCGTGCCGCAGGACTTCCTCGAGGTCTCGCAGTTCCCAGAGACTCGCTCGGGCAAATATATGCGCCGGATGGTACGCGCCCTCGTGGAGGGCGGCGCAATCGGGGATGCGACGACCTTGCGCAACCCCGAGAGCCTCGAGGAGCTGAAGGCTGCAATCGCTGCCTGGCAGCGCCGCCAGCAGCTTTCGGACGCGCAGCAGATCTTCGAGCGCTACCGCTATTTCCGCGTCCAGTATAATGCTGTGCTGGGCCGGAAGGTGGCAACCGTCACAGTTACCAACCCGCCCGTCAATGCGTTGAACGAACGGGCGATCGACGAGCTCGTCATCGTCGTTGAGCATCTGGCCAGGAACGATGAGGTGGCCGCAGTCGTCTTCACGGGCGAAGGCTCGGCTTCGTTCGTTGCTGGCGCCGACATCCGCCAGATGCTCGATGAGATTCATGATGTTGAGGAAGCTCGCGTTCTTCCCAACAATGCCCAGCTGGTGTTTGCGAAGATCGAGCGGATGGAAAAGCCCTGCGTTGCCGCAATCCAGGGGGTGGCGCTTGGCGGTGGCATGGAGTTCGCGCTCGCCTGCCACCATCGCGTTGCCGAGCCGACGGCACGCTTCGGCCAGCCCGAGATCCGCTTGCGGCTCCTGCCCGGCTATGGTGGCACCCAGCGGCTCCCGCGCCTTCTTGCCGAGCGGCGCGGCACCGCGGGGCTTGTTGACGCGCTTGAGCTCATCCTTGGCGGGCGCAGCATCGACGCCGAGGCGGCGCATGCGATGGGCCTTGTTGAGGAGGTGGTGGCAAGCAGCGATGATGCCTTGAGCCGGGCCCATGCGCTGGTGCGGGATTTCCTGCAGGACGGGGGCCAAAGCGCGCTCGGCAAGGCCTTCGCTGAACGCCGGGCGATGACGGCGCGCTGGGAGGCGCCGGCGACGACGGCCGACCTCGCCCAGGCGGAAGCGGACACGCACATTGTTCGCATCCGCCGCCAGCTCGACTGGGCTGGTCGGGGGGGAGCTGGCGCTCGTGCGCTTTATGCCATCCGCATCGGCTGGCGGGAGGGGATGGCAGCTGGGCTTGCGGCCGAAGCCCGCCACTTCGCTGAAGCCATCGTCGACCCTGAAGGTGGCAAGACCGGGATCCGCCAGTTCGTCGAGAAGACGAGCCCGCCGCTCCCAGTCCGCCGCGACGGGGTCTATGATTATGCCGCCCAGAAGGCACGGGCCGAGGCGCTCGTGGCCGAAGGCAAGCTTCTGCCCGTCGGTGCGCCCTTCTTCCCCGGCGTGACCCCGGTGCCGCTGTTCCAGCTTGCCCATGGTGTCGCGCGCGATCCTGAGACGGGGGCCCCGCGCTTCGGCCCGCCGGCAAGCCACGAGCGCGAGCTCGTCGTCCCGGTCCCGGAGCCAGGCCCCAATGAAGCGCTCGTCTACATGCTGACGAGCGAAGTCAACTTCAACGACATCTGGGCGCTGACCGGCATTCCCGTCTCCCCCTTCGACAACCATGAGGAGGATTTCCAGACCACGGGCTCGGGCGGGATCGGGCTTGTGGCCAAGCTTGGGTCGGAAGCCAGAGCCGAAGGCCGGCTCAAGGTCGGCGATCTCGTCGCCGTCTATTCCGGCACCAACGATCTCCTCTCGCCGATGGTTGGGCTCGACCCGATGTTCGCCGACTTTGCGATCCAGGGCTATGAGACGGACACGGGGAGCCACGCCCAGTTTCTGAAGGTGCAGGCGCCGCAGCTCCACTCTGTGCCAGGCGACCTCACCCTCGAACAGGCGGGGAGCTATATCCTCAATCTCGGCACCGTTGCCCGCTGCCTGTTCACGACACTCCGGATCCAGCCTGACCGCACGATCTTCGTCGAAGGTGCTGCAACCGGAACCGGGCTTGATGCCTTGAAGTCTGCCATCCGCTCGGGTCTTCGCACCACCGGTCTCGTCTCCTCGGACGCGCGCGCCGCCTTCGTCGCGAGCAAGGGCGCAGTTGGCACCATCAACCGCTGCGACCCCCGCTGGGCTGCGGCCTTCACCCCTGTTCCGGAAGACCCGGGGGAGTGGGCGGCATGGGAAGCCGCCGGCGAACCCATCGTCGAGGCCTATCGCGCGATCAACGGCGGCCGGCTTGCCGACTATGCCGTAAGCCACGCCGGCGAGACGGCCTTCCCCCGCACCTTCCAGCTGCTCGCGGAAGGCGGCAAGCTCGCCTTCTATGGCGCTTCTTCCGGCTATCATTTCTCCTTCATGGGCAAGGCCGGCACGGCAAGTCCGGAGGAGATGCTGCGCCGGGCCGAGGCGCGCGGCGGCGAAGCGCTTCTCATCTATTATGGCACGCCAGCAGGCGCACTCCTTGATGAGACCGGGCTTCAGATGATCGAGGCGGCCCGCCGCTTTGCGCTCAAGACCGTGGTGGCCACCGCAACCGAAGGGCAGCGCGCCTTCCTTGCCGGGCTCGGCCTTGAAGATGCGCTCGAGGGGCTTGTCAGCCTCGAGGACATCGCCCGGCGCCATGGCGCTGCCTTCTACTGGCCCGCGACCATGCCGCGGCTTGTGGATGCAAAGCAGGATATCGAGCAGTTCCGGGCGGGTGTGCGCGACTACCAGGAACGGACGCTGAAGCCGTTTGGCAATGCGATTGGCCGGATCCTGCGATCAGCGGACAATCCGCGCGGCAGCCCCGATCTCATTTTCGAGCGGGCCCACCAAGATTCGCTTGGAGTCTCAACGGCGCTTGTGAAGCCCTTCCAGGGCCGCGTGCTCTATGCCGAGGCGCTGAAGGGCCGGCGCTTCACCTTCTACGCTCCGCAGGTCTGGACCCGGCAGCGCAAGATCCTGATGCCGACCGCCTCGATCCTCGGCACCCACTTGTGCAACGCCTATGAAGTGGCGCGCATGAACGACATGATCGCCGCCGGCCTTCTCGATGTGACCGAGCCGACAGTCGTGCCTTGGGATGGCCTGCCGCAAGCCCATCAGGCGATGTGGGAGAACCGGCACACGGGGGCGACCTATGTCGTCAACCACGCGCTGCCAGCGCTTGGATTGCGGAGCCGCGACGAGCTGTTCGAACTCTGGGCTGCGGGCGTGACGCCTGGTCCGGCCGGATTGCAGGGAGCAAGCAAATGACGACCATGGCGGCTGCTCGCAAGCGCTCGGCGAAGACGCCTGGCCCCTTGCCCCAGCTCACCGGCCGGCTCGCCGGCAAGATCGCAGTTGTAACCGGTGCGGCTGGCAATATCGGCGGCGAGATCACCCGTCAGTATCTGCGCGAGGGTGCGATCGTCGTCATGACCGGCCGGACCCGCGCCCGTATCGAGGCGGCCCGCGAGGCGGTGCTTGAGGCAACCGGCGCGCACCCCGGGCAGGTTCATACCGTGGTGCTCGACGGTGCCGACCCAGAGTCCACCCGGGCCGGGATTGCCGAGGTGGTGGCCCGCTTTGGCCGTATCGACATCCTTGTCAACAATGCCGGCTCGGCGGGCCCCAAGCAGCCGCTTGAAAATGTGCCCATCACCGAGGAGGAGCTGGCTGACCTCAAGGCCCGCGGTCTTGCCGACGACGAGTCGGTGCCGGCTGCCATTCGCAACATCTTGGGGGTTGCCTGGAACATGGCGCGCGCTGCCGCCCCGCACATGGCCGCGGGCGGGAGCATCATCAATGTTTCCACCATCTTTTCGCGCACGCCCTATTTCGGCCGCACGGCCTATGTTGTCCCCAAGGCCGCGCTCAATGCGCTCTCGCGCGAGCTCAGCCTCGAGCTCGGACCCAAGGGCATCCGCGTCAACCTCGTCTACCCCGGCCCGATCGAGAGTGACCGGATCCGGACCGTGTTTGCAGCCATGGACAAGATGCGCGGCGACCCGGCGGGCACGACCGCGAAGCAATATTCCGCCATGATGTCCTTGAACCGCGACCTCTCCCGGACCGATGGCGAGAAGGCCTTCCCCACGCCGGCAGACGTTGCCGCCACCATCCTCTTCCTGGGCTCGGACGAGAGCGCAGCCTTGAATGGCCATGACATCGAAGTGACACACGGCATGACCGTGCGCAAGGAAAGCCGCTCCACCTATCTTTCGCGGCCGACCATGCGGTCGATGGATGGGACCGGCCTTGCGGTCCTCATTGCCGGTGGCGAGCAGTGGGAAGATGCGCTCGAGATTGCGAAAGTCCAAGTCGCAGCCGGCGCCCATGTGCTCCTTGGCCTCTCCCGCCAGGCCGATGTCGCACTCGCCAAGGCAAGGGCGCGGGCGGAAGGTGCAACTGACCGGCTCTCGATCGTCCGGTTCAACCGCACCGACCTTCCCGGTATGGAAAAGGCGCTGGCGGAATTCACTGCCGAGGCGCTCCCGGTCACTTCGGCGCTGGTGATGCCGGCCAAGGGGCCGGGCGTGCTTGCAGGAACGCTTGTCGATGCAACCGACGCTGATGTGGCGGCCTTCATGGATGTCGAGCTTCTGGGTGCGATCGCGATTGCCCGGACCTTGAGCCGCTACTGGAAACGCCACGACGCCCTCGTTCAGGATCCGCGCTTCGTCTTCCTCTCCAACCCGACCGACGGCAAGGGCGACATCGCGGCCAACCTGCTGCGTGCGGCCATCGAGCAGCTCATTCGGGTGTGGCGCGATGAGTCCGAGCTTGACGTCAAATACGGCCGCAGGCGGCAGGCCGAGTGGGGCAATCAGCTCATTCGCTTCAGCAATGATGAGCAGGAGAATCTCCGCTTCGCCGCCGGCCATGCGGCGCGCATTCTTCTCAAGGAAAGCCGCATCCAGGAGGTGACGCTCTATTTGCCGCAGAAGATCGGCGAGGCAACTGGTGCCAGGAAGGCCATGCCGGGCTTTTCGGAGAACATCACCGGCCTCCACCTCGGCAAGGTCGCGCTGATCACCGGGGGCTCGGCCGGCATCGGTGGCCAGGTGGCGCGGCTGCTGGCGCTTGCGGGCGCCAAGGTGATGATGGTGGCAAGGCGCGAGAGCGAGCTTGCGGTTGCCCGGGCCAGGATCGTCTCCGAGCTTGAGGACGTGGGCTTTGCAGGCGTCGAGCGGCGGGTGCGCACGTTGGCCGGAATCGATGTCGGCGATTTCGAGTCGCTCCGCCGCGCTGTCGACGAGACGGTGAAGGCCTTCGGCCGGATCGACTATCTCATCAACAACGCCGGCGTCGCCGGCGCTGAGGAGATGGTCGTTGACATGGACCCAGAGGCCTGGGCGAAGACGCTCGATGCCAATCTCGTCTCCAACTATGTCCTCATGCACCATGTCGTGCCGCTCATGAAGGCCCAGGGCTCGGGCTATATCCTCAATGTCTCGAGCTATTTCGGTGGCGAGAAGTTCCTGGCCGTCGCCTACCCGAACCGGGCGGACTATGCCGTTTCCAAGGCGGGCCAGCGCGCGATGGTTGAAAGCCTTGCGCGCTACCTCGGCCCGGAGATTCAGTTCAACGCAATCGCCCCCGGCCCAGTCGACGGCGACCGGTTGCAGGGCACGGGCGGCAAGCCGGGCCTGTTCGAGCGGCGCGGCCGGCTTATCCTTGAGAACAAGCGGCTGAACGCTGTCCATGCGGCGGTCGTCAAGGCCATTCGCCGTGGCGCCCGGGTGGAAGCGGTCCTGGCACGTCTTGCCCGCAATGACACGGCCCAGATGAGCCACGACCCCAACGCGCCGCGCGAGCTTCGCGACCTGGCACTCGCCTGTGCGCGCGAAGGGGATGGCATTTGCACCTGGGACCGGTTCCTGCTGACCCCCAAGGTCGCCGCGCGCCTCGTCGGCCGGCTGCGTCTTGGCGGCTATCTCCTCGATGCGCCGGGCTGGACCGACCGGCCGGCAACGCCCGAGGCCGACTCCGGCTGGCTGCTGCGTGTGCCGCCAGATGACATTCCCTGGCTTCCGACCGAGCGGATCAAGGAGGAGGCCCGCAAGGTGCGCTCCGGAGTCCTCTCCCAGCTCCACCTCGGCAACATGCCGACCGAGGCCGATGTCGCCCAGGCGACCGTCTTCTTCCTTGCCGACCGCGCTGTCTCGGGCGAGACTTTCATGCCCTCGGGGGGGCTTTCGGTCGAGCGCTCCACGACCGAGCGTGAGCTTTTCGGAAGCCCCAAACAGGAACGGCTCGACATGATGCGGGGCAAGACGGTCTGGCTGATTGGCGAGCATTTGACCGACTATCTGGCCGAGGCCGCGCGCCAGTTCATCGAGGACTGCCATGTTGCCCGAGTCGTCTTCCTGGCCCGGTCAGAGGAGGGCGTGCAGGCGCTTTGTGACCAGCTCCAGGGCGTGCCCAAGGGCAGCCTCGAATACCTCTTGTGCGCGCCTGGAGTGGAAGCTGCGATGGACACGGCGCTTGCCCGCTGGGGCCGGCCGACAACCGTTGTCTCAACCCCGTTCAAGCCGCTCCCGGACCGGCTGTTCGAGCCCGATCAGCCGCTTCTGCCCACGGAGTTCCGGGACATGATCGACCATCATTTGACGCATCATTTCCGAATCGCCCGCAAGGCCTCGCTTTACGATGGCTGCCAGCTCGTCATGGCCTCGCCTGATGTCCCGATGGGCACGGCCGGCCCGGCGTTCGCGCTTGCCAATTTTTTGAAGACCACGCTCCATGCCTTCACCGTCACGCTGGCAGTCGAGAATGAGCGCCTGGTCCACGATGTGCCGGTCAACCAGATCAATATGACTCGCCGGGTCCGCTCGGAGGAGCCGCGCAACCTCGATGAGCATCTCGAAGAAGTGAAGCGTTTCGCCCGCGCGGTCCTGCTTGCTGGCGCCCCGCTTCCCGATGCCGAGGATTCCCGCTACCGCGCCCGCATCTATCGCGGCATGTCGATGACGGTGTGACGACCTATCTTGAGTTCGAGGCCGGTGTCGCAGCGCTCGAAACCAGCGCTGCGAAGGCGGAGGCTGCGGGAAATGCCGTCGAGGCAGCGCAGCTGCGCGAGCGTGCGGAGCGGCAGCTCAAAGACCTCTATGCGCGCTTGACTCCGTGGCAGCGCACGCAGGTCGCCCGCCATCCGGCGCGCCCCCACATCCCGCACTATCTCGCCGGCCTCTTTACCGATGTCATGCCCTTGGCTGGCGACCGCCTCTATGGTGAGGACATGGCGATCACCGGCGCGCTTGCCCGCTTCAACGGGCGAAGCCTGGTCGTCATCGGCCATGCCAAGGGGGAAGACACCAACAGCCGCATTCGCCACAATTTCGGCATGGCCAGGCCCGAAGGCTACCGGAAGGCGCAGCGCCTGATGCAGCTTGCCGACCGGTTCGGCCTGCCGGTTGTGACGCTCGTTGACACGCCTGGCGCCTTTCCGGGGATTGATGCTGAGGAACGCGGCCAGGCCGAAGCGATTGCCCGCACCACCGAGACTTGCCTTGCCCTTGGCGTGCCGATGGTCGCACTCGTCGTCGGCGAAGGCGGCTCGGGCGGTGCCGTTGCCATCGCCGCCGGCAACCGTGTGCTCATGCTCGAGCACAGCATCTACTCCGTCATCTCGCCTGAAGGCTGTGCTTCGATCCTCTGGCGCAGCACTGGCAACAGCCGCGCTGCCGAGGCTGCGGAGGCCATGAAGGTGACAGCAGCTGACCTGCTCCGGCTCGGAGTCATTGACCGGATCATCTACGAGCCGGTCGGCGGCGCCCACCGCGACCATGCGCTGACGCTCACGCGCGTTGCAACTGCACTCGAGGAAGAGCTGGCCGGGCTCGAGCACCAGGACCGCGAGCAGCTGCGGCAAAGCCGGCGGGCGAAGTTCCTGAAGATGGGCGCCCTCTAGGCGGTGGAAGGCGGCGTCGCGCTGGGATGATAAGCAGGCCTGCTCCTTTGGGTGATGGCGCGACGGACAGAGGAACTCGCAGGCCATGGCTTCCTTTGGCGAGTTCTGACCGCGACACCCGCCATCCTTGCTGCTGGCGCCCCATCCGCTAGGGCTCGCACGATGGAGGTGATTGAACTCGCCCGCGCCCTTGTCCGCTGCCCGAGTGTCACTCCGGCCGATGCGGGTGCCATCCCGCTCGTTGAGGCGGAGCTCAAGGCGCTTGGCTTTCAGACCTTCCGGCTTGCCTTCGGAAGCCCCCCTGATGGCCCAGTCGAGAATCTCTTTGCCCGTCTCGGTGATGGCGCGCCGCATTTCGCTTTCGCTGGTCACACCGATGTCGTGCCGCCAGGCGACCTCAAGCGCTGGTCGGCTGATCCCTTCGCTGGCCATGTCGCCGATGGCTTTCTCGTCGGCCGAGGCGCTGCCGACATGAAGGGGGCGCTTGCCGCCATGGTCGAGGCTGCCCGCCGCCATGCCGGCCGCGGTGCGCCCGGCTCGCTCTCCTTCATCGTGACTGGTGATGAGGAGGGCCCGGCCACCTTCGGCACCGATCGCCTTCTCGACTGGATGGCAGCGCACGGCCATGTGCCCGATTTCTGCCTTGTCGGCGAGCCGACGTCCGTCCGCAGCCTTGGCGATGTTGTGAAAAATGGGCGGCGCGGTAGCCTCAACGCCTGGATTACGGTCCATGGCGCGCAAGGCCATGTCGCCTACCCCGACCGCGCCGACAACCCGGTGCGCCGCCTGATCCGCATCTTGGCCGAGCTCCAGTCCCGCACGCTTGACGAAGGGACGCCCAGTTTCGCCCCCTCGAACCTTGAAGTGGTCGACCTCGAAGTCGGCAATCCCGCCACCAATGTCATCCCGGCGCAAGCGTCCGCTCGGCTCAACATCCGGTTCAACGATTGCCATCGCGGCGCCGAGCTTGCTGGCTGGATCGAGCAGGTGGTGGCAAGCCATGCGCCTGCTGCGGAGGTCAAGATCCGCATTTCTGGCGAAGCCTTCCTGACCATGCCGGGGCCCTTCTCGACACTGGTCCAGGATGCCATCGAGGCAGTGACGGGCACAAGGCCGGTGCTTTCCACTTCCGGCGGCACATCGGATGCGCGCTTCATCCGCCGCCTTTGCCCGGTGGTCGAGTTCGGCCTGCCGGGCCGGACCATGCACCAGGTGGACGAGGCGGCCGCACTTGCTGACATCGCGGCACTCGCTGATATCTATGACGAAGTGCTGAAGCGGGTGTTCAGTGCCCCTCGCTGAAGGCGGCAAGCGGCAGCGGCGCACCATGCTGGGCATAGAGCACGCGGCGGCGCAGAAAGCGCAGCAGGCCCTCGTCACCAGCTCGGGACGGACCCATGCCCGAGAGGCCGAAGCTGGTCTTGGCTGCGTCGGAGAGGAGTGCGGTCAGCGCGCCGTCATTCAAGGAGACGGCGCCGGCTGCGAGCCTGCGCCCCACGGCTTGCGCTTCGGCGAGGCTTGCGGCCACGACCGCAGCCGAAAGCCCGTAGGCGCTTCCATTGGCGAGCGCGATCGCGTCTTCGACAGTGTCAAACGGCATGACGGGCATGACAGGCCCGAACGTCTCCTCCCGCCAGACCGCCATGTCGGGGGTGACATCGACGATGACGGTTGGCCGCAGCCAGCGCCCGCCGCCGTGCGTTTCAATCTCGCCTCCGGTAAGCACCCTGGCGCCCATGGCGCGGGCCTCGGCAATTTGCCCGGCCACAATCTCGGCCTGCTTCGCGAAGATGAAGGGGCCAAGGTCGCCATGGTCGATGTCTGGCCAGTTGAGGGTGACGGCGCTGGCGGCTGTGACCAGCCTTTCGACGAAGCTGTCGTACAGGGGCCGGGCAACCAGGATCCGCTCGATCGACTGGCAGGCCTGGCCGCTTGCTCGGCAGGAGGCAGAAAGCGCGATCATGGCCGCCCGCTCCGGGTCTGCTGAGGCGAGCACGAGGAGCGGGTCCTTGCCGCCGAGCTCGAGGCTTGCAGGAACGAAAGCGCGCGCTGCCGCTTCTGCAACCTTGCGTCCGGTTGCAACCGAGCCCGTGAAGGCCAGGAAATCCACGAGTGGCACCAGTGCAGCGCCAGTTGCGCCATCCCCTTCGACGACGGCGAGCGGCACGTCCGTCTCGGCAACAGCCGCCATCAGCGGCGCAATGAAGCGCGGAGTCCATTCTGACGGTTTGACGAGCGCTGCACAGCCGGCCGCAAGTGCCGGCACGGCATCGGCAAGCCCGAGCAGCAGCGGAAAGTTCCAGGGCGAAATCGCACCGACCAGCGGGTAAGGGGAGAGTGTGACGCTCAAGGTGACGCCTGGCATGGCGCTGGGCTGGTCTTCAACTTGCGCTGCGGCGAGAAGAGCGGGCGCGCGCTCTGCCCAGCGCCTGAGGCTTGCCGTCACTGTATCGATCTCGCGTATGGCAAGTGCCCGGCGGCCGGTATCCGCCTCGAGTGCGGCCTGGAGGGCGGGACGGTGCTGCGCGATCGCCGCGGCGAGCGCCAGCAGGTGCCCAGCGCGGCCTTCCGGCCCCAGCGCCTCCCATGCCGGCTGGCGGGCCCTGAGATCGGCAGCTACTGCGGCAAGCGCTGCGCCATCGAGGGGCGCAATCGCATGGTCGAAGGCGCCGGTGCGCGGGTTTCGGACCTTCATCGCGCCCGGTGCCGCTGCTCGATCGCATCCCAGATGCGTGCTGGCGTATTGGTGCCGTTGAAGCTGTCGATGGCGACGATTCCTGTGGGGGAAGTGACGTTGATCTCGGTCAGATAGCCGCCGATGACGTCGATTCCGACGAAGAGGAGGCCGAGATCCCGCAACCGGGGGCCAAGCCGGTCGCAGATCTCTTGTTCGCGCGGCGAGAGGGTCGCTGGATGGGCGGAGCCGCCGGCTGCGAGGTTGGAGCGGATCTCGCCGTCCCGCGGCAAGCGGTTGATGGCGCCGGCCGCCTCGCCATCGACGAGGACGATCCGCTTGTCGCCAGCTGCGACTTCGGGGAGGAAGGCTTGCACCATGAAGGGCTCGCGCCAGACATGGTGGAACATTTCGACAAGGGCGGCGAGATTGGCGTCAGCCCTCGCCACATGGAAGACGGCAGCGCCAGCATTGCCGTAGAGCGGCTTTACGACCACTTCGCCATGGCGGGCGCGAAAGGCTTGCGCCGCTTCGAGCGACCGGGTGACGAGAGTTGGCGGCATGAGGTCGGCGAACTCGAGGACGAACAGCTTCTCCGGTGCGTTGCGAACGGCAACGGGATCATTGACGACGAGCAGTCCTTCGGCCTTCGCGCGCTCGAGCAAGTGGGTTGCGGTCACATAGGCCATGTCGAACGGCGGATCCTGGCGCATCAGCACCACGTCGAAGGCGTCTGCCAGCGCCACCCGGCGCGGCGCACCGAGCCAGCGGAAATGGGCTTCGCCTGGTGCACGCGGCCGCATCACTTCCAGGTCGCGCACCATTGCCTCGACCCGGCCTTCCACCCAATCGAGATCGGGGGCGAGATAGTGGGAGACCTTGTGCCCGCGCCGCTGCGCCTCGAGCATGAGCGCGAAAGTGGAGTCGCCGGCGACATGGATGGTCTCAATGGCGTCCATCTGGACAGCAATCCGCAAGGGCCGGGCCATGCCCTTGCCCCTAGCCCTGCCGGTGCCCCCTGCCTAGGGTGCCTCCTGCCCAGGGTGCCCCCTGCCTAGGGTGCCTGCTGCCCAGGGTGCTTCCTGCCTAGCGTGCCTCCTGCCTAGCGTGCGAGCGCGTCTTCGGCTGCGCGGATCCGCTTCAAGACGGCGGGGTCACGCGTGGTCTCGCGCATGCTCGAAAGGGACCGGCGTGCGGCTGCCTTGTCGCCGGCGAGCTGTTCCAGGCGCGCGCGCTCCCACCACAAGTCGGCCGAGGCTGGCGCGATGAGAGTGAGCCTTTCCGCCAGAGTCCGGGCGCGCGCGAGGTCTCCGGCCTTACGCGCTCGGACTGCCTGGTTGGAGACCAGCCTTACCAGCGTGTCGCGGTTCGACAGCGGCTCGAGGTGCCGCAACTCGGGCCGCGCCTGGCGCCCGAGGGCGCGGGCGATGAGCATTTCAACGCCGGCAGCCCCGAGTGTTCGCCCGCCGGCGAAGGGGTCAAGGAGGACGGAATCGGCGGTTCCGCCAAGGCGGACAATGACATGGCCGGGAAGGGCGACTGGTGTCGCTGTCCAACCCAACCGGCGGGCAAGCCCGACATAGAGGATGGCAAGGGTGACCGGCAGGCCCCGCCGGCGCTTCAAGAGCGCCAGGAAATCCGCATTCTCGGGTGCGTCATAGGTCAGAGTGTCGCCTGAGAAACCTTCGTCTTGGGCAAGCAGGGTCACAAGTGCTTCGGCGCGGGCGGCCGTTCCGCTCGCCCCTTCGGCGAGGGTTGAGAGCCGATGCGCAAGCCCGGCAAGAAGCGCCCGAGCCCGGCCGAGGTCAGGCCGCGGCCGATCCGCTGCTGCCAGCACCAGGGCCGAATCATCAAGGGCGATGTCCGCCTCATCAAGAAGGCCAATGGCAGCAAGCGAATCCGGAATGGGCAGGCTGGTCATGAGCGGATGCCCTCAATATGGCGCGGCCAGGCCCAGGGCGCCAGTGCAATGAGGTCGATCCGGACATTTGCTGCGACCGGCCGCGGCCATTGGCTCCAGCCGAACTCGACTGCGAGCTGGCCGGCCAGCTGCTCGAGCCGGCGGAGCGCCTCGGGCCGGAGTGCGCGCACGGCCTCATCGAGCGTGGACCGGTATTTCACTTCAACGACGACGAGGGTGTCGCCCCGGCTTGCCAGAAGGTCGATTTCAATCGGCGGCCGGCGGATCCGCCGGCCCCGTATCCGGTAACCCTTCAGCTGCAGATAGAGCGCTGCCACGGCCTCTGCCCAGCGGCCGCGCGTCTCGGCTGCGACTCGGTCTGCCAAGGCCCGCCGTTCAGCCACGGCGGTCTGGTGCCGCGGCGGCCAGCACCAGCGCCCTTTCATAGAGTGGCCCGCGGGCGCAGCCGAAGGCGGCTGCCACGCTTGCAGCTGCTCGCCCTGGCGCCATGGTTGCAAGCGCGCGCAGGAGGGCGGCATCGACTTCGGCCTCGCGCGCAACCTCGGTCTCGCCGGGGCCGACCAGCACCACGATCTCGCCGCGCGGGGGCGCAGCTTGATAGCGCGCCGCAAGCTCCAAGAGCCGGCCGGTTGCCACCTCCTCATGGCGCTTGGTGAGCTCGCGGGCAATTGCTGCCGGCCGGTTGCCGAGGATTCGCGCAAGAGCCTCGAGCGTTGCGGCAAGACGCAGCGCCGACTCGTGGAAGACGAGCGTGCCAGGCACGGCGACCAGCCGCCCGATTGCGGCATCGCGCGCAGTGGCGCGTGCAGGCAGGAAGCCAGCGAAGAAGAAGGGTTCGCTTGGCAGGCCAGCGATGCTGAGGGCAGCAATGGCAGCGCAGGGACCAGGCACGGCTGTCACCCGGACTCCGGCCGCGCGTGCCTGGCGAACAAGCTCTTGGCCTGGATCCGAAATGAGCGGCGTTCCGGCATCTGACACAAGCGCCACCGATTCGCTTGCCATGCGCTCGATGAGCGCAGGCCCACGCGCGCGTGCGACATGATCGTCAAAGCGCAGCATCGGCCGGGTGCTGCCGGCAGCGCGAAGCAGGGTTGCTGTCACGCGCGTGTCCTCGCAGGCGATGAGGTCAGCCCGGCGCAGCACGTCGGCAGCGCGAAGGGACAAGTCGCCGAGGTTGCCGATGGGCGAGGCGACGATATAGAGCCCCGGCGCAAGGGCAGGAGCGGGTTGGCACGGCGCGCTGGCAGCTTCGACAGGCACGGGAGGGGGTTATGGCGGCGATGGTGAGCAAGGCGCAAGCGACGAAACGTCTGGCCTTGCGCAAGGGGGAAATGCCTTGGGGTGCCCGCCTGTCCGCCCTTCTTGCCCTCGCGGTGGTGGCAGCCTGTGCCCCCCGCACGCCGCCCCCGGCTCCAGCTCCGCCGCCGCCCGTTGTTGAGGAGAAGCCGGAACCGCCTCCGCCTCCCCCTGAACGCCGTCACCAGGTTGCGATCCTCGTTCCCTTGACTGGCGCCAATGCGGCCGTCGGCCAGTCCCTTGCCAATGCCGCCAATCTTGCCCTCGCCGACACCGGCAGCAGGCTGGTCAGGATCACAAGCTACGACACGGCCGCCGCCGGCGGCGCCAGTGCTGCTGCCAACCGGGCCTTGGCGGAAGGCGCCAAGCTCATCTTGGGGCCGCTTTTTGCTGCCGATGTGCGCGCCGTCGCTGGTCTCGCTGCCGCCCGGTCCGTGCCGGTTTTGACCTTCTCGAACGATGGCGCACTTGCAGGCGGGAATGTGCATGTGCTGGGCTTCCAGACATCGCAGGCAGTCGAGCGGGTGGTCAGCCATGCCCGAGCGCGTGGCATCACCCGGTTTGCAGCTCTGGTTCCCAATGGCGCCTATGGCGAACGCGCGGCTGTCGCCTTCACGCGCGCTGTCCAGGCAGCAGGCGGCGATGTTGCAGCTGTTACCACCTTTGCCCGCGCGCGCGATCAGCTGCCAGCGGCGGCGCGCCGCGTGACCGCCTATGATGCGCGGGTGAAGGCGGGAACTCCGGGCAACCCGGCGCCCTTGCGCTTCGACGCGCTTCTCATTGCGGACTCGGGGATGATGGCAGGCGCGTTTGCGCCCGCGCTTGCCCAATATGGTGCCAGGCGGCCAGAGGTCACGCTGCTCGGCACCGAACTCTGGGCTGCCGAGCCTGGCCTTGCGCGAGTGCCGGCGCTGCACGGAGCCTTGTTTGCAGCCGTGCCAGACAGCCGCTTCCAAGCCCTCGCGCAGCGCTATCGCAACCGGTTTGGGACCAACCCGTCGCGCTTGTCCAGCCTTGCCTATGACGCGACCCTGCTCGCCATCGGCCTGGCCGGGCGGTGGGAGATGGGAACACCCTTCCCGCCCGCCTTGCTCCAGGATCCAAAGGGGTTTGCCGGAGTCGATGGCATCTTCCGCTTCCGTGGCAATGTCGTCGAGCGCGGCCTTGAAGTGCGGCGGATCACGGCAGGCGGGCCTGTTGCGGAGTCGGCTGCGCCCGCGAGCTTCTAAGCTGCTGGCCGCCGGCGCAGCGGCGCCGGGGCCAAGGCCCAGCGCCCATTGGCCAGCGGCCGTGCCTTGACGCTGCCAAGGGTCGCCGTCTTGCCGGCTTCGAGTGCTGTGAGCAGCCGGGCAAGTGCTGGCCCTGCCGGCCGGGGCGCTCCGAGCTCTGCCAGCCCCTGGGCCAGCAGCCGGCGCCGGAGCTCGGCAGGAAGCCCCTCGGGATCAAGAAAGAGCCGATCGCCTGTGCGTTCGGTTCGGGACTCTTTCGCCCGCGCTGCTGCCCAGGACAGCGCCTCCTCGGCTTCAGCGAGGTGATGCGCACTTGCCGCCAGCCGCGCCGGGTCAAGCCATTTCGTATCGGCCAGCAGAGCCCGGGCGCGGGTGCGATCAAAGCGGGGATCGCGGTTGGCAGGATCGTCGACGGGCGTGAGCCCGGCTGCGGCCGTCACATCAGCGAGCGCTGCCCTTGGCCAGGCGAGCAACGGCCGCAGCACCCGGACGCCTGCAATCGCCGTTGCGGCCCGCACGCCGGCAAGCCCGGCAATCCCGCTGCCCCGGGCCAGCCGGAGCAGCAGAGTCTCGGCCTGGTCGTCCTGGTGATGCGCGGTCAGCAGCGCGTCGAAGCCTTCGCCACGGCACCAGGCGGCCATCGCCTGATAGCGGGCATCGCGCGCGGCAGCCTGGAGGCTCGACCCGGCGATCGGACGGTCGGGCGCGAGAATGCAGTGCGGAACGCCGAGCCTTGCTGCGACCAGCGCCACGGACTCAGCTTCGGCCCGGCTTTCGGCCCGCAGACCATGATCGAAGGTCAAAGCGACAACCCGGCCCGGAAAAGCTGATGCCCCCAGCACGAGAAGGGCAAGGGAGTCGGCGCCACCGGAGACGGCAAGCGCAAGTCGCGCTGCATGGGCCGAAGCTGGCGCCAGGAGCGCGGCCGTGGTTGCAGCAAGATCCGCCGGGGTCAGGCCCCGCATTGCGCTTGCGCGCGCGCGCGCTGGCTTTCGGCTGCGAGCGCTCCGGTCACGCGCTCGGGATAGGCTGTGCGCAGCTGGTCGAGCGCCTGGCAGGCCGCCTTGGGCTGCTTCATGGCCGTGAGCGCTTTCCCCAGCCACAAGAGGCTCTCAGGCGCGCGTTGGCCCTTGGGCCAGCGCTGGTAGCCAGCCAGGAACAATTTCGCCGCTTCGGCGTGCCGGCCGAGCTCCATCAGGGAACGTCCGGCCCAATATTGCGCATTGGATGCGCGCGGATGCGACGGATTGGCCTTGGCAAAGGCTTCAAGCTCGGTTGCCGCTCGCGTGAAATCCTTCGCCGTATAAAGCCCGTAGGCAGCGAGATAGCGGGCTTCGGGGTCGGCTGGGGCCGATGCTGCCGGACTCTCCGGGCTGCGCTTGGCCGGCGCTGGGGCTGCGGGGGCAGGAGCAGCTGCAGGCGGGATTGCGCTCGGCTTCCTGCCCTCGAGCGCATCGAGCCGGAATTCGCTGTCTGCACGGGCGCGCTCGAACGCTGCCTCCAGTGTGCGCAGGCGGAACTGCAGCTCCTCGACTTGGCCGGTTAGCGTGCGTTGCTGGGCTTCGAGCCGGTCGACCCGTTGCAGGAGCTCAAACAGCTCTGGCGCGCTTTCGGCGGTTGGTGGCTCAGCGGCCGGTGCCGGAGGCGGCCCGGGTTCAGCTGCAAAGAAGCGCGGGTCGCCTCCTGGAAATACCTGGCGCTGGACAGCGCGCATCTGGCTCTCAAGCGTTGAAACCCGCTTCTCGACACTGCGGAACTGCTCGGCGGTTGCAACCGACACGCCTTGGCCACGCGCGTTGGTAGCAACGAGGCCCAAGGCCAGAAACGCGATCAAGATGGACGCGCGCATGAAGTCCTCCGGCTTGCTGCCGCCTTGGAAGGACGTCCTGCCTGACCTTACGCTGAATCGGAAGGGCTAGGGCGCAGGTGGCCCCTCTGCCAGGCCGCCGCGAGGCGCCGCCCGGGCGCGAAGATCGCTTGGCAGCAGCGACTGCGCCGCAAGCACGTCGCCATCGCCTCCAAGCGGCGGAAGCATCTCGTCTCCGATGAGGACCTGGAGCGCGCCAGCGCGCCCGGCCCGAAGAAGCCAGGGCCGGCCGGGCGGAATGTCGAGTGCCTGGCCCTTGACAAGCGTGCCTTCGAACAGGCGTTCGCCCCGGGGGCCCTCCTGCACGCGGATCCAGACATCGTCGCGCGCTACCAGCTTCACTGCCCCGTCGGTGTTGGCTGCACTGCTGCCGAATGCGTTGCCAGGCGCCGGTGCGGCAGTCGAGAGAGTCGGCGCGGCTGCCGGAGGGCGGGCAAGCGAAGGCCCCGCAGGAGGCTCTGGAAACGGGCGCTCGAACAGCCCGAGCGCCAAGAGAACACCAATGACCGAAAGCACGCCCGCTGTTGTTGCCACCACCAGCCGCCGCCCGGGCAGGCGGCGAGGCGCAATGGGCTCGACGGCCAGGATGGAGGGCGCTGGCTCTTCGCGGCGGCTCTCGCGCCGGAAACGCTCGGCGGCTTCATTGGGGTCGAGCCCGACAGTCCGGGCATAGGCCTTCACAAAGCCAAGCGCGTAGGTCATCGCTGGCAACCGGTCATGGGCGTCTGCCTCAAGGCTTGAAAGGATCCCCGGCCGCACCTTGATTCGATGTGCGAGATCGGCGAGCGTGAGCCCGGCCCGTTCGCGCGCCCGCCGCAGGTCAGCGCCAAGCGTTGTTGGCTCTGGCGTTGGAAACGGGTGAACATTGTCTGGCAACGAGTCTCCGCGACCAGAAACGGACGACACCGGCCGCGGGTCTTCCACCCGACCCGGGGCCGCAGACGCCTGCACCGGCTCTGCGCCTTCGGCATCGCGGGGCACCGCCTCCTCAGACCGCCTTTCCCCAGGCGACGTCACGGACCCCTCCTCGTTTGCCGACCCAAGCTGTCAAACTAGACGAACTTGGTGAAAGGTCAATGAAAGGCCAATGGCTGCGACCACTCGTTGCCAACCCAGCAATAACCCTTGCTGAAACCAGGTGGGAAAGCTAGGGCAGCAGCAGGCGGCCCTGCTGCGCTGCGCCGACCCGGAAAGTCTTCTATGCCGCTCCGCAATGTGGCGATTATCGCCCATGTCGACCACGGGAAGACAACGCTTGTCGACCAGATGTTGAAGGCATCTGGCACGTTTCGCGTCAACCAGCGGGTAGTCGAGCGCGCCATGGATTCGAACGATCTCGAGCGCGAGCGGGGAATCACCATTCTTGCCAAGTGCACGAGTGTCTGTTGGCATGGCACGCGAATCAACATTGTCGACACGCCCGGCCATGCCGATTTCGGCGGCGAGGTCGAGCGGATCCTCTCCATGGTCGATGGCGTCCTCCTCCTTGTCGATGCCGCCGAGGGGCCGATGCCGCAGACCAAGTTCGTCCTTTCCAAAGCGCTGGCGCTTGGTCTTCGCCCGATTGTCGTCCTCAACAAGATCGATCGCGCCGATGCTCGCGCCCATGCCGTGCTCGACGCCGTGTTCGACCTCTTCGTCACCCTTGGCGCCAGTGATGCGCAGCTGGATTTCCCTGTGCTCTATGCCTCTGGCCGCGCCGGCTATGCCGGGACAGACCCGGCAATCCGCTCCGGCACGCTCGAGCCCCTGTTCGAGTGCATCCTCGCCCATGTGCCAGCGCCGGCGGCGGACCCGGACAAACCCTTCCGCCTGCTCGTCTCGCTCCTTGATCGCGACGCCTTCGTCGGCCGTATGCTGACGGGACGGATCGCCAGCGGTCGGCTCAAGCTCAACATGCCCATCCGCGCCCTTGATCCTTCGGGCCACCTCATCGAGGAGGGCAGGGCGACCAAGATATTCGCCTTCCGCGGGCTCGAGCGGGTGCCAGTCGATGCTGCCGAGGCCGGCGACATTGTCTCGATTGCCGGGATGCAGGCGGCAACCGTTGCCCATACCCTTGCCGACCCGGCAGCTGCTGCCCCGCTTGCGGCCCAGCCGATCGACCCGCCGACCCTTGTGATCCGCTTCTCGGTCAATGACAGTCCGTTTGCTGGCCGCGAGGGCAGCAAGGTGACGAGCCGGATGATCCGCGACCGGCTCTTCCTCGAGGCCGAAGGCAATGTCGCGATCCGCGTGACCGAGAGCGACAGCAAGGACAGCTTCGAGGTTGCCGGGCGTGGCGAGCTCCAGCTTGGGATCTTGATCGAGACCATGCGCCGGGAGGGCTTTGAACTCACCATCGGCCGGCCCCAAGTCATCCAGCTGACGGACGATCTCGGCCACCGGCTCGAGCCGCACGAGACCATCATTGTGGATGTCGACGAGGCCTGGCAGGGGATCGTGGTCGAGAAGATGGCGCTCCGCAAGGCAGACCTCGTGGACATGGCGCCTTCCGGTGGCGGCAAGCTCCGGCTCAGCTTCTTCGGCCCGACTCGTGGCCTTATCGGCTATCATTCGGAGTTCCTGTCCGACACCCGCGGCACGGGCGTGATGAACCGCCAGTTCGCCCGCTATGCGCCGTGGCGGGGGCCGATTTCCGGCCGTCCCAACGGTGTCCTTGTCTCGACGGAGACGGGGGCGGCGGTCGGCTATGCGCTGGGCAGCCTCGAGGAGCGGGGCGTGCTCATGATTGCGCCGGGCGAGCCCGTCTACCAGGGCATGATCATTGGCGAGAATGCACGCAGCGAGGATCTTGAAGTCAATCCGCTGCGGTCGAAGCAGCTCACCAACTTCCGCGCCGCAGGCAAGGACGATGCCCTGCGCCTCACCCCGCCGCGGCGGCTGACGCTTGAACAGGCGATCGCCTTCATTGCGGAGGACGAGTGTGTGGAAGTCACGCCGAAGTCGATCCGGGTGAGAAAGCGTATCCTCGACCCGCACGAGCGCAAGCGTCAGGCCCGCGCCGCGCGTGCTGGCTGAGAAGCACCGGATGACGGGCTTTCGCTCGGCGATGCCGGCAGCCCTTGCTGCTGCGCGCATGGCCGCAGCAATGGGCGAAGTTCCCGTCGGTGCCGTCATCACCGATTCTGCTGGGACCATCGTCGCCACGGCCCACAACCGCACGCGCACCGACTGCGACCCGACTGCGCATGCCGAGCTCCTCGCCATTCGCGCTGCCGCCGCCGTGCTCGGCTGCGCGCGGCTTACGGGCTGCACGCTCTGGGTCACGCTCGAGCCTTGCGCCATGTGTGCTGGCGCCATTGCCCATGCCCGCCTTGCGCGCCTCGTCTATGCTGCGCCCGACCCCAAGGGCGGCGGCGTTGCCAATGGCGCCCGGGTGTTCGCGCACGCCACTTGCCATCACCGACCAGAAGTGGTGGCAGGCGTCGGCGAGGACGAAGCTGCCGAGCTTCTGCGCGCCTTCTTTGCCGCGCGGCGCTAGCCGCCGCGCATGGCCGCCTCGGCCACCATCAGGGCGGCTTCATCGGCATGGCCTGCTGCCACCAGCGCTGCGACGATGCGCCGGAAATGATCGGGTGCAAGGTCGGCAAAACTGCCCTGCATGCCGGTTGCCACCAGCACCAGTGCCTCGCCGCGCCGATTGCCAGAAAGTGCTGCATCCATTGCTTTCGTCCAGCTGTCAGAAAGGCGCGCAGTCGCGCCCTCCGGGCTCCGGCCCAGCCCTTCGAGACCGGCCTGGACCAGGGCCGCGCGCGCAGCGCTCGTAGCATTGGCGAAATCGTCGAGGTCGAAGGGAATTTCCGCATCAATTGGTGCAAGCAACCCAGCAACGCGCGCGCGCACGTCGCCGCCGGCTTCCTCGGCAACGGGCCACCAGGCCTTGGCATTGCCAACGAATCCTGCCGCCAGCATGGCTTCAATGAGCGCCGGTGCGTCGCCTGCGAGCTCTTGGGCGGGCATCACGCGCGCTGCCGCCAGGCCTGCCACGACGCGCCAGCCATGGCGTTCGGCCGAGCCTTCTGCGCCGCGCTGCAACAAGGCGCGGATGGCCGCCAAGCGCTGTGCGCCCGAGGCTGCTCCGACTGCCAGCCGCAGCTGCTCCCCCGGGCGCGCAGTTGCTTCTCCAGCCGGTGCCAGGGCCGCATCGAGGGCAAGGATGCGGCCTGCCTCGGCAGCGCTCAGCGCACCAAGCGCTGCGGCTTCTGGTGCCAGGGCCGCGCGGACGTCGAGGGTGACGCGTGGCAGACGCACCAACCAGGCGCGCATGGCAGGTGCAGCAGTGGCCACAAGTTCCGGCGGGATGGCAGTGCCAGTCGCGGCTGCCAGGCCGATCCGCCAAGGGGAAAGCTGCGTTACTTCGCGCCAGACCGGGTTGCCGGCTGAGCGGGTGGCGGCGAGCGTTGACGCGACGCGCTCGGCAAGCTGGATATCGAGCGGTTCGGCGATCCGCTTCCGCCTGGCCTGGTCGAACAGCTGGTTGGCGCCAAACGGATCGCCAGCGAGTGCCGAGCACCAGCCGTCTGCCAGGACGAAGGCCGGATTGTCGTCAGAGGCGGCGCGCCCGTCGGCTACCAGCGGGCACAGACCGACCGGGTCGCCTGCAGCAAGCGCCGTGTGCGCTGCAGAGGCCAGAAGACGCGGCGAATAGTCGGCTCGGCGAACCCGCATCAGCATCCGGTGCGCATCGGCTGCGCTGCCAAGGGCCACCAGTGCGCGTGCGCGTGCTGCCAGCCAGTCACCGGGGTGGATGCCGGGCGGTGGGTCGGCTTCGGTGAGGAGCGCCCGCTGCACGACGATCTGGCCCCAGCGGCTGGCGAGCGGCCCATCCAGCCGGTTGAGGAGCCCGGCGAGGAAACGGCCGTCCGAGCCTGCAAAGAGGTCAGGCGCAAGGCCAATGGTGGCGCTTGTCACCAGCCCTGCAGATGCAGCCGGCCGAACCGGACCTGGAAGCTCGGGTGCAGCCGTTGCTGGCGCACTTGCGGCCTCGGGAGCGGTGGGAGGCGGGGTGGCAGCAGGTGCAGACGCTGCTGGACGCCGCGCCGCCGGCGTTGCCGCCCCGGAAGGCGGGGGCGGCATGGCAGGCCGGGCTGGGACGTCATCGAAGGATTCGGGCAGAAGCGATGTTGGTGCATCTGCCGCCGGCGGTGGCTCTGGCGCGACCTCCTGGGCGGACGCCACAGCTGGCATGGCGAGGAGCAGCAGCAACCAGTTTGCCATCGCGCGCACGCCCGCCCTATAGCGGCCAGGATGGCGACGGGAAGAGCCGCAGCAGTCCCTGGCCTTGCAACGCGCCCCATCATGCTCGTCGGCCTCATGGGTTCGGGGAAGACCTCGATTGGCCGGCGGCTCGCTGCCGCGCTCCATCTCCCGTTTGTCGACACCGATGCCGAGATCGAGACGGCAGCGCGGATGTCCATCTCCGAGATATTCCGGCGCTTTGGTGAAGCCTATTTTCGGGATGGCGAGCGCCGGGTGATCGCCCGCCTTCTCGACGGTCGCCGCTGCGTCATCGCAACCGGCGGCGGGGCCTTTGTCGATCCGGACACCCGCCGCCTGGCGCTCGAGCGTGCCTTGGTCATCTGGCTTGATGCTGACCTCGATACGCTCGTTGCTCGCGTTGCGCGCCGCAACCACCGCCCGCTGCTCGAGGGGCGTGACCCGCGCAGCGTCCTTGGCGAACTCGCTGCCCTGCGGGCGCCGGCCTATTCGCAAGCGCATCTGCGCATCCCAACCGGCTCCGGCCCCCACGAGGAAACGGTCGCTGCCATCCTCGCTGCCCTCCCGCGGCAGGAGCTCGCATGATCGAAGTTCCCGTCACGCTTGCCGGTGAGACCTATGTCGTCAGCATCGGCGATGGCTTGCTCGCCGAGGCCGGTGCGCGCGTCCGTGCGCTGCGGCCGGCAATCACGCGCTTGCCAGTGATCACCGACACCAATGTTGCGTGCCTTCACTTGCCCCCCCTTGTCGAAAGTCTGGCCGCTGCCGGGATTGCAGCGCAGCCGATCGTTGTGCCAGCCGGCGAGGAAGCCAAGTCCTTTGCCGAGCTTGCCCGGCTTGTCGATGCGCTGATTGCAAGCGGGGTTGCCCGCAGCGGGCTCATCCTTGCGCTCGGCGGCGGGGTGGTGGGCGACCTTGCTGGCTTTGCTGCTGCGATCACGAAGCGCGGCATCCCCTTCGTCCAGGTGCCGACCACGCTTCTTGCGATGGTCGATTCGTCGGTCGGCGGGAAGACGGGCATCAACACGACGGCCGGCAAGAACCTCGTCGGCGCCTTCCACCAGCCGGCTGCCGTCTGGGCCGACACAGCGCTGCTTTCCACCCTGCCGCACCGCGAACGCCTGGCTGGCTATGCCGAAGTGGTGAAATATGGCCTCCTGGGCGATGCTGGCTTCTTCGCCTGGCTTGAAGCCCATGGAGCAGCCGCGCTTGCAGGAGACAGCGCTGCCCTTGCCCACGCCATTGCAACAAGCGTCCGCGCCAAGGCTGCGATCGTCGTCCGCGACCCGGAAGAACGGCTGGACATCCGCGCGCTCCTCAACCTCGGCCATACCTTTGGCCATGCCCTCGAGGCGGAATGCGGCTATTCCGACCGGCTGCGCCATGGCGAGGCAGTCGCAATCGGCATGGCCCAGGCGTTTCGCTTCTCGGTCGCAGAAGGCCTCTGCCCGCCAGCGGATGCAGCACGAGTTGAAGCCCATCTTGCGGCCGTCGGCCTGCCAGTTGCTCTGCCGCTCCCGCCCGACCGGCTGCTCGGCCACATGCGCCATGACAAGAAGAAGACCGAGACTGGGCTCACTTTCATCCTGGTGCGCGGAATCGGCAAGGCTTTTGTTGCCCACGATGTCCCGCGCGAACGCGTGCAGGCCTTTCTCGAGGCGGAAGCGCGGGCCCGAGCCACATCCTGCTGAAGAAAACCGCCCAAGCGGGATGTGCAAGTTTCCACGCCGGCTGCCAGGCCTAGTATCAGCCAGCGATCCCGAAGCCCTCACGCAATTGCAAAAGCGCAAGCGCTGCAGCGACGGCTTCCTTGGCTTTTGCAATCCGCGCCAGCGCCTGGGCTTCATTGTCGACTGTCAGGATGCCGTTGCCAATGGCCAGACCATCGAGCGCGAGCGCCATCAGGCCGCGCGCGCTTTCTTGGGCGACCACTTCGAAATGATAGGTCTCGCCGCGGATGACACACCCCAGCGCGACAAAGGCGTCGAACCGCCCTGTCCCGGCGGCAAGCGCGATTGCAGGCGGAATCTCGAGCGCGCCGGGAACTTCGACCAGCTCGTGTGAATGGCCGGCGGCTGCGATTGCCTGGCGCGCAGCTTCGAGCTGGGCGGCATGGATATGGGCGTAGAAGCCCGCCGCCACGATCAGCACATGCGCCATCTCCTCCCCCTTCAGTCGATCCGCCGTTCGGCCACCACCTCGAGTCCATAGCCGGCAAGACCGACGAAACTCCGGTGCGCGTTCGACAAGAGCTCGATATCTGTCACACCGAGATCGACCAGGATCTGCGCGCCAATCCCATAGTCGCGCTGCTCCAGCGGCTCGCGCACGCCCGCTTCGCGCGCGGCGATCAGGCGCGAGAGCCGGTCGGGGCGGTTGTCGCGGATGATGACGACGATTCCTGCACCTTCTTCGCCGATGATCTCCATCGACCGCTGCAGCACGCCAGTCCTCGGGCTGTCTTCGCCAAGAATATCGGCAAAGGGCGAGAGGACATGCATGCGGACCAAAGTCGGCCGGCTTGGGTCCACCCGGCCTTTCTGCAAGACCAGATGCTCGGCATATTCCGCCTTGTTGATGTAGGTCTTGACCGTCCACTCCCCGCCATAGCGAGAGATGAGCCGTGTCTCGGCGACACAGGCCACCAGATTGTCGTGGCGGCGGCGGTAGGCGATAAGGTCGCGGATGGTCCCGATCTTCAAGCCATGGGCCCGGGCGAAGGGCACCAGATCATCAAGCCGCGCCATGGTGCCATCATCCTTCATGATCTCGCAGATGACGCCCGAGGGATTGAGGCCGGCGAGGCGGGCGATGTCGACCGACGCCTCGGTATGGCCGGCCCGCACCAGCACGCCACCATCGCGTGCGACAAGCGGGAAGACATGGCCGGGTGTGACCAGCGCGTCTGGCCCTTGCGCGGCATCGATGGCAACTGCAATGGTCCGCGCCCGGTCGGCGGCCGAAATGCCAGTCGAAACCCCCTCCTTTGCTTCGATCGAGACCGTGAAGGCTGTCTCGTGCCGGCTGCCATTGGCGCGTGCCATCATGGGGAGCCCAAGCTGCTCAACGCGCGCCCGAGTGAGTGCAAGGCAGATGAGCCCGCGGCCATGGCGGGCCATGAAATTGATGGCATCCGGCGTTGCCATCTGCGCGGGAATGACAAGGTCCCCCTCATTCTCGCGATCCTCATCGTCGACAAGGATGAACATGCGGCCATTGCGCGCTTCGTCGATGATGGCCTCGATGCCCGCCAGCGGCGAGCCCGCCGCCTGGTCAAGAAAGGCTTCCAGCTTGGCAAGCGTCTCTGCAGTCGGGTTCCAGTCCGGGCGGTCGAGCGCGCGTAGGCTGTTGGGATGAAGCCCGGCGGCCCGCGCAACTGCGGCCCGGCTCATGCCACTGCGGAGCACATGATCACGAATGCGGGTGAGAATCGCAGTCGCCATGCCCTCGGTTCTCACATTTTAGTGTGAGAAGCAAGTGTGACTATCACACTTTCGTGTCGAGCATGCGTTTCAGATAGCGCGCGAGAATGTCGATCTCGAGGTTCACGCGATCCCCGACTGCAGCTGCGCCCAAGGTCGTCCAAGAGGCTGTGTGAGGGATGATGTTGAGGTCGAAATGGCAGCTATCGGCGCTGTCGCGGACGGCGTTGACGGTAAGCGAGACTCCATCAACAGCGATTGCGCCCTTCTCGGCAATGGCGCCTGCAAGCGCGCGGGGGGCTGCCACTGTGAGGGCGAGGCTGCTGTTGTGCTGCTTGCAGGCGACGAGTGTGCCGATGCCGTCGACATGTCCGGTGACGATATGGCCGCCGAGCTCGTCTCCGACCTTGAGCGCGCGCTCAAGATTGAGCCGCCGCCCGGCTGCCCACATGCCAGGGACAGTTCGCGCAACCGTCTCGGCCGACACATCAACCCGGAACCAGTTCTGGTCTTTTGCTGTGACGGTCAGGCACACGCCCGAGCAGGCGATCGACGCACCGAGGGCGACATCCGCAAGGTCGAGGGTGCAGGCGATGGTGACGGCAAGGTCAGCGCCTGGTCTTGCCTCCACCTCGGCGACGGTCCCGATGTCGGTGATGATGCCTGTGAACATGGCGTGTGCCTAGCGGGTGCGGACCAGGATTTCGAGCAGGTCTCGACCAAGCAACCGCGTGTGTACACGCCGCCAGCGGCCATGGGCGGCCGCAAGGTCGGTTGCAGCAAAGCCGGCAAGACCTAGTCCCTCGCCAAGGAGGATGGGCGCGCGCAGGAGCACGAGCCGGTCGACAAGGTCGGCGGCAAGAAGGCTCCCGGCGAGCGTCCCGCCCCCTTCGACCAGCAGCCGCAGCCATTGCCGCGTGCGGGCCAGCGCCAGCAAGCCTTCGATGTCCGTCACGGTCTCCCATCCCTCTGGCGCAGCCCCGTGTCCCACCACGACGCGTGCTGGCTGGTGGCCTCGCCAGCCTGGAAGCCGCACGTCGAGCCGGGGCGAGTCTGCAGCGAAGGTGCCCCGCCCCACCACCACGGCGTCGGCCCGCGCCCGCTCAAGGTGGCCGAAGGCGCGCGCCGTCTCGCCGGTGATCCACTGGCTCTGCCCGTCTGCGAGCGCGATCCGGCCATCGAGCGAAAGGCCGAGCTTCAGCGTGAGTTCCGGAAGGGCGCGGGTGGCGCGCTGGATGAAGCCGGCAAGCTCAGCTTCGGCTGCGGCGCGCATGACGCCCTCGACCACGGCAATTCCCGCTGCCCGCAGCCGTGCGATGCCGCGGCCGGCAGTGCGTGGGTCTGGGTCGGGCATGGCAACGACGGCTTCGGCAATCCGAGCTTCAACCAAGAGCTGGGCACAGGCCGGACCACGGGGCGAGACATGGGCGCAGGGCTCGAGGGTCACATAGGCCGTGGCTCCCGCCGCTTGGGCGCCGGCGGCCGCAAGCGCTTGCGCTTCCGCATGCGGCCTGCCGCCAGGGCCAGTCCAGCCGCGCCCGACGACCCGGCCCTCGCGCACCAGGATGCAGCCGACATTGGGATTGGGGCTGCTGCTGCCGGCCGCACGCCGGGCGAGCGTCAGTGCTGCGGCCATGTGCCGCCAATCCGTCACTCGGCGGGCGCGTCCGGACCTTTGCCCGCATCCGGCTGGGCTGGCTTTGCAAGATCGGGCTGGCCCGACCAGTTCTCGACATAGATGATGGTTGGCCCCGGCGTCATCAGACCGACTCGCGCTAGGGCCAGGAAGCCGGCCACCAGCACGGCGCCCATGAGGGTTGCAAAGCCAAGTGCTGGCACTTGCCCGCGCAGCAGCCGGCGAAGCCGATTCGCCAAGGGCTCCGGGTCGCGCCCGCGGTTCCAGCTGAAGCCCGGGGTTCGGTCAAGCTCGACATTTGCGAACCGCTCGACCCGCCGCCGCCGCTCGGCCTCGCGCTCAGCGCGGCGATCGCGGAACGGGAGCGGCAACGGCTCCAGCTTCTTTGGCCGCAAGCTCCGGAACATCAGACCCGCATCGGCATGAGGACGTAGAGTGCGCTTGCGCCTTCGCCCTCGCGGATGAGGGTGGGGGCAGCTGCGTCGGCCAGATGCACTTCCACCTGGTCGCCTTCCACTTGCGCCAGGATGTCGAGGAGATAGCGGCTGTTGAAGCCGACATCGAAGCCGGGTGCGCCATAGTCGGCAGGTAGATCCTCGGATGCCGTGCCGTTCTCAGGGCTTGTGACCGAAAGCGTCACGCGGTCATGGTCGAGGCTCAGCTTCACTGCCCGGGTCTTGTCGGAAGCGATGGCCGTCACGCGGTCCACCCCTTCGGCGAGCGTGTGCGGGTCAATCCGAAGCAAGCGGTCATTCGCAGTCGGGATGACGCGGCTGTAATCGGGGAAACTCCCCTCGATGAGCTTGGAAGTCAGAACGGCAGCCCCGATCGAGAAGCGGATCTTGGTCGCCGCGAGCGCGATGCTGACGCTGTCGTCGCGCTCGTCGAGAAGCTTGCGGACTTCGGCGATGCATTTGCGCGGCACGATGACGTCGGGCATGTCGGCAGCACCTTCAGGGAGCGGCAGCTCGAAGCGGGCCAGGCGATGGCCATCGGTTGCCACCGCGCGCAGCACCCGCGGGTTTTGCCCGGCCGGCGCATGGAGGAAGATACCGTTCAAGTAATAGCGGGTTTCCTCAGTCGAAATGGCAAAGCGTGTCCGGTCAATGAGTGCCCGCAGAGTCTCGGCTGGAAGTGCGAAGCTGACCGGCAAGTCGGTCTCGCCAATGACGGGGAAATCCTCGCGCGGCAGCGTCTGCAGCTGGAAGCGCGCCCGGCCAGCCGTCACGGTTACCCGTCGGTCGCTCTGGGCGAGCGCGACCTGGGCGCCATCAGGCAATTTTCGGACAATGTCGAACAGGGTATGGGCGGAGACCGTCGTAGCGCCTGGCAACTCGACTGCGGCTTCGACGGTTTCGACAATCTGCATGTCAAGGTCGGTCGCCATCAGCCGCAGGCCGTCGGCGTCTGCTGTCAGCAGCACGTTCGAGAGGATGGGGATGGTGTTGCGACGTTCGACGACCGACTGGACATGACCGAGGGCCTTCAAGAGGATTGCGCGCTCGACAACCAGTTTCATGCCTGTCTCCCCGGGAACCGGACATCCGCCGGTCATGTTCATGTGCCACTACAGCGCTGTCGCGCCCTCGCAAAGGGGCAAGCGCCTTTGGCTGTAAGCGCGGCATTGCATCGCCCCCGGCTTGCCCAAGCCTGGCTCGGAACATAGAAAGAACAGATGCCTCAGCTCTCGCTCCGCCAGAAGCTCGAGATCCTCGCGGACGCCGCCAAATATGATGCCTCCTGTGCCTCTTCCGGCACCAGCCGCCGCCATTCGCTCGGCGGCAGGGGCATGGGCTCTACCGAAGGCATGGGGATCTGCCACAGCTACACGCCCGACGGCCGCTGCATCTCGCTCTTGAAGATCCTCCTCACCAATTTCTGCCAGCTCGACTGCGCCTTCTGCATCAACCGCCGGTCAAGCCGCGTCCGGCGGGCGCGCTTCACGGTTGAGGAAGTGGTGCAGCTCACCCTCGGCTTCTATGCCCGCAACTATATCGAAGGCCTGTTCCTCTCCTCGGGCATTATCCGCTCGCCCGACTATACCATGGAGCAGCTGGTGCGGGTGGCAAAAACGCTGCGCAAAGAGCATGACTTCCGCGGCTACATCCACCTGAAAACCATTCCTGATGCTGCGCCCGAGCTTGTCCGCGAGGCCGGGCTGTGGGCTGACCGGCTCTCGATCAACATCGAGCTTGCCAAGCCAGAGTCGCTTGCCGCGCTCGCGCCAGAGAAAGATGCGGCGCGGATCGAGGGCAGCATGGCCGAGCTCGGCGCGGCTATCGCGGAAGCGCGTGACGCTGGCCGCCGCTTTCGCCACGCCCCGCGCTTTGCCCCTGCCGGCCAGTCCACCCAGATGATCGTGGGGGCGGATGCTGCCGATGATCTTGTCATCCTCGACAGGGCGGCCGGCCTCTACCGCCGTCACGCCATGCGCCGTGTCTATTACTCGGCCTACAGCCCGATCCCGGATCCAAGCCCGGCGCTGCCGCCGGCTGCGCCGCCGCTGGTGCGCGAGCACCGGCTCTATCAGGCCGACTGGATGCTTCGCTTCTACGGCTTTACGCTCGCGGATCTGCGGGCCACGGCGCCTGAAGGCTATCTCCCCCTCGATCGCGACCCCAAGCTTGCCTGGGCGCTTGCGAACCGCGACTTCTTTCCCGTTGACGTCAATCGCGCTCCGCGCGAGATGCTGCTGCGCGTTCCCGGTATTGGACCCAAGGTTGTCGGCCGCATCCTTGCAAGCCGCCGCACTCGACGCCTGCGCTGGGCCGATCTTGCCCGCCTTGTTGCTTCGCCAGCCAAGGTGAGGCCCTTCGTTGCAACGCCCGACTGGCGGCCGACCCGCCTGCTCGATGGAGTCGAGCCGGTTCCGCCGCGCCAGCTTTCCTTGTTTGGCTGAAGCGGATGCGGCGTGCAGTCCTCGCCCATGCGGCGGATCTTGAAGGCTTTCGCCAGGCACTGCGCGCCCTTGTTGCAGAAGGAGTTTCGCCCTGCGAAGTGCTGTGGGAGGTGGCCGGAGCTGAGGGCCTGGCCCTTGCCGAGCCCGTCCAAGCGTCGGCTGCTGCGCCACTTGCGGTTCCGCGCCGCTACGCCGAGCTTGCCGAAAAGGTCGTCTGCCATTCGGACCCAGCACGCTTTGCCCTGCTCCACGAAGCCCTGCTGCGGTTGCGCCAAGTGCGCACGCTTCTCGATGACCGCGCCGACCCCTTGACCGACCGACTGCTGGCGCTGGAGAAGGCAGTTGGCCGCGATTTGCACAAGATGCGGGCCTTTGTCCGCTTCCGCGAGCTGCATGATGAAGCGGGTCCGCATTTCGTGGCCTGGTTCGAGCCGGAGCATCATATTCTTCGCGCCAACTGCGGCTTTTTCATCCGTCGCTTTGCCAACCAGCGCTGGACCATCTTGACACCGGAAGCTTCAGCCCACTGGGACGGTGCTGCGCTCCACATCCTCCCCGGCGCTGCGAAGGTGGAGGCTCCGGCTGGGGATCCGCTGGAAGCCATGTGGAGCAGCTATTATCGCGCGATCTTCAACCCGGCGCGCCTGAAACCCGCCGCCATGGCGAGCGAGATGCCAAGGAAATACTGGCACAACCTCCCCGAGGCTGCTGCCATTCCCGAACTTGTTGCCACCGCCGCCGCACGCACCGCCGCCATGCGCGACGCATCAGACGGGTCCGCGTTCGGCGGCAAAGCCGCAGCGGCCGGCCGTGCAGGCGCTTCGGCGAGGCCGACGCTTGCTGCACTCGCGCAAGCCGCCTCGGCCTGCACCCGCTGCCCGCTCCACGGCCCGGCCACACAGACGGTCTTTGGGGAAGGCCCAGCCGATGCCCGCCTGATGCTGGTTGGCGAACAGCCCGGAGACCAGGAAGATCTGCAAGGCCGCCCCTTCGTCGGCCCTGCCGGCCAGCTGCTTGACGAGTGCCTCGCGGAAGCCGGGATCGATCGCCATCGCACCTATGTGACGAATGCCGTCAAGCACTTCCGCTTCGAGCAGCGCGGCCGCAGGCGAATCCACCAGTCCCCCGAGGCTTCCCACATCGAGGCCTGCCGCTGGTGGCTGGACCAAGAGCTGGCCCTCGTCCGCCCGGCGCTCGTCGTAATGCTCGGGGCCTCGGCCGGTCGTGCGCTTCTCGGCCGCCCGGTCACTGTCGGGCGCGAGCGGGGCCGCCCGCTGCTGCTCCCCGGCGGCAGCACCGGCTTCCTCACTGTCCACCCGAGCTATCTGCTCCGTATCGCGAACCCGGACGCCGCTGCTGCCGAGCGCGCTCGCTTTGTCGCCGACCTTTCGGCGGCTTATGCGCTTGCTGCATGAAGGGGCTGGGACCCGATCGCTGCTGCAGCCGAGTCAATCGCGGCCATGCGGGCAGCAAGGCGCGGTGCAATGGCTGTCTCATAGAGCGCCCGTACTTCTGGCCGCGCCGTGGCTGGCGTTCCGCCGCCGATCGGCTGTGGGTCATATTCCAGGGCGAGCTGGATCGCTTCTGCCACATCCGCCCCGAAGAGTTCGCAAACGAGCCGGAAGGCGAAGTCGATGCCCGAGGTCACTCCGCCTGCAGTCATGAACTTGCCATCGATGACACAGCGCTCGCTCACGAAGATGGCGCCGAACTTCGCAAGCTGTGCGCCCCAGGCCCAATGGCATGTGGCGCGAACGCCCTGGAGGAGCCCGGCTGCTGCGAGCACCAGCGAGCCTGTGCACACGCTCGTGACCCAGGTTGCACCAGCCGCCTGGCGGCGGAGCCACGCCAGCACATGCGGGTCGTTCATCATGTCGGTGCAGCCATAGCCGCCGGGCACGCACAGGATGTCGGCCTGCGGGGCATCGGCGAGCGTGACTGTCGGCAGGAGGGCGAGGCTGCAGTCTGACATCACCGGCTCGATCTGCTTCCAGGCGAAATCGACCCTGGCGCCTGGCATCCGCGCCAGAACCTGCGCCGGCCCGGTCATGTCGAGCTGGGTCAGATCAGGATAGAGAAGGAAGAGGATTTGCATTGGCGGGTTCCCTGACCGGCGAGGTGACGCGCGGCCTGTGCCGCCTGCTGTGGCTACACGGATTTGCCTGCGTTTGCGAGGTCAAGCTCGGCAATGGCCGCCGCGCCGACGTGATCGGCGTGAACGCCCGCGGGGAGATCTGGCTCGCGGAAGTGAAGGTCTCCCGCTCCGACCTTCTGGGGGACCGGAAATGGCACGACTATCGCGAATTCTGTGACGCCTTCCTCTGGGCGGTCCCCGAGGCGCTGGCGCCGCTTCTCGAAGCGCCCACCTTTGCACCTGCCGAGGCCGGGCTCATCGTCGCCGACAGCCACGCCGCCGCGCTCGTTCGCCCACCGGTCGCGCGGCCGCTCGCCGCCGCCCGCCGCCGAAGCGTGACGCTTGCGCTTGCCCGCACCGCGGCCGAACGGGTCCACCGCCTCGCCGATCCCGGCTTCGCGGCGTTCGCTGCCCGGTGACGGGTGCTGGCGGCGCCGTCCGCCCGCCGGACTAGCGGCGAGTCCGCCGGCAAAGCTTCGCTTTGCTGCGGCCGCCTTCAGTCTTCCGGCGCGATCGTGACCCGGAGGCCGTCGAGCTCGTTTGAGAACTTGATCTGGCACGAGAGCCTGGAGGTCGCGGTGCGATGGTCAGAGCTGTCGAGCAGGTCGGCCTCGTCGGCATGGGGCCCGCCCACTTTTTCTGCCCAGGCCTGGTCCACGTGGACATGGCAGGTGGCGCAGCTGCACGAGCCGCCGCACAGCGCGAGCAGCTCGTCAAAGCCGTTGTCGCGGATCACTTCCATGACGGACAGCCCGGCCTCGCCCGCGACGGCGCGCTCGTTCCCCTTGCGGTCAACGACAATCAGTGTGGGCATGGACACTCCCATTGGAAACGCTGGTCGCGCGGTCCATAGCGGCGCCGAGCAGCCACGCAAGCTGCCGAGGATGAAGAGGATGGGGCTCGACGCCGCACGACTGGAGGAAGGGGTGCGCGCACTCGCCCGCATGGAGCCGGCGTTTGCCGACGTGCTGGCGTGCCATGGCATGCCGCCGCCCCGGCTGCAGCCGCGCGGGCTTGGCACGCTGTTGCGCACAATCGTTGCCCAACATGTCTCAACGGCAGCGGCCACTGCCATCTGGCACCGCCTGGAAGCGCTTGGCAACCTCGATGACCCGGCAGTGATCGCACGGGCCAGCCCCGAGGCGCTGCGCGCGGCCGGCCTCTCCCGCCAGAAGATCATCTATGTTGAGAGCCTTGCTGCCCATGTCAGCGACGGCCGCCTGGCGCTCGACCGGCTGCCAGCGGACGATGAAGAAGCGATCGCCCGCATCTCGGCAGTCAGAGGCCTTGGCCGCTGGTCGGCCGAAATCTACCTGCTTTTTGCCGAGGGGCGCGCGGATGCCTTCCCGGCTGGGGATCTTGCGCTCCGCATTGCAGCTGGCCGGCTGTTCCACGCTGGCGAGCGCCCGTCCGAACGGCAGCTCAGGGCCCGCTCCGAGCCCTGGCGGCCGCACCGGGGCGCCGCCGCCCTCCTGCTCTGGCACGCCTACAGCGCCCCGCCCGTCTGATGCACACCCGATGAAGATCCCCGAGACCATCGCATCGGCCGCCAATGCGCGGGTGAAGCGGCTGCGGTCCTTGCGCGAGAAGAAATATCGCCGCGCCGAGGGCCTGTTCCTCGCCGAGGGCCTCCGGATCGGAATCGAGGCGCTCGATTCCGGCTGGGAACCGCAGGCGGTTGCCTTTGCTGCTGACCGCGCCGACCACCCGCTCGTCCGCCGCCTCGTCCGCGCCTGCCGTGGCGATGTGCTGCCAGTCACTCCCGCCGTGCTTGCAACACTTTCGGGCAAGGACAACCCGCAGGCCGTGGTCTCTGCCTTCGCGATTCCACAGCGCCGTCTTGCCGACCTGCCGCCGGGCCAGCGCCTCCTTGCCGCCGAGCGGCTGCGCGATCCTGGCAATCTCGGCACCCTGCTGCGCGCTTCGGACGGCGCCGGCGGCGCCGGCCTCATCCTTCTGGGCGACTGCACCGATCCCTATTCGGTCGAGGCGGTGCGCGCCTCGATGGGCGCCATCTTCACGGTGCCGGTGGTCCACGCCAGCGTCGAGGAGCTTCTGGCATGGAAAGCGGCGCATGGCGCAACCCTGACCGGCGCCGCGCTCCATCCGGCCGCATGGGACTATCGCGCCCTCGACTTTGGGAACCCGGCCCTCCTCCTCCTCGGCAACGAGGCGGAAGGCCTGCCCGCGCCCCTCGTCGAGGCCTGCGACCAGCTGGCGCAGATACCCATGCGCGGCCGGGCCGACAGCCTGAATGTCGCCATCGCCGGCGCCCTCCTCCTCTACGAGGCACTCAGGCGGCAGGAAAGCGGCTGACAGGGCCCGCGCAGCTGCCTATGGCCGCGGCATGTGGCGCTGGCTCCTCCCCCTTCTGCTCGTCGGCGCCGCGATCGCTGCAGCTTTCCTGCTTCGCCCGGCCGGCACCGTGGACGGCGTGCCAGGCCCCGCCGACGAAGCCCTGGGCCAATCCGGAATCCCGGAAACCGACGACAGCCCCTTTGTTGTGACCGAGGATGAAGGCGCCGGCACGGTCACGCGCAACCGGTCAGAATAGGGCCGGCTTGTCCCATTGGTCAATCTCGGTTAGTATCATGGGCGAACCAGAGGGGGAAAGTTCATGCCTGCCGTTCCGGCACCCTATGTATTCCTGTTGCAGGAACCGATCGCGCCGCTGATGGTGCGGGTCGCGCTCGATCTCCTCGGCACCACCGAAGTGCCGGGCGCAGGCAATAATCCGCGCATTCTCGCCTGGGCGGATGAAGTCGCCAGTGCAACCGGACGCCCCTATGACAACTGGGCGGCGGACTTCTACAATGCCGACAGCATCCCCTGGTGCGGCCTGTTCATGGCGGTCGTCGCGGTCCGCTCCGCCCAGGGCCGGCCCGAGCGGCTGCCGCCGAACAAATATCTCGCCGCCCTTGCCTGGTCGGACTGGGGAGTCTCCTGCGATCGCACCGATATCTGCGTCGGCGACGTGGTTGTGCTCACCCGCCAGGGCGGCGGCCATGTCACCCTTGCCGTCGGCGTCACCGCCGATGGCAATGAGTTCATGGGGCTCGGCGGCAACCAGCAGGACCGGGTCAACATCGCCCGCTTCCGGACCGACCGGATCTACGCTGTGCGCCGACCGCCCTATCGCGAGCGCCCGGCTGGCGCGCGGCGCGTGGTCTTGACGGCAAGGGGTCCCGTCTCGGAGGACGAGGCCTGATTCTCCTCCAGACCTTGGTGACGGGCTTCTGCCTTTTTGCCGTAGCCCGGTGGGAGCGCCAGCTCGAGGCAAGAAGAAGGGACGATTGAAGGTCGCGAAACGCATCCGGCCGGGCGTGACCATTTCGACCTTGCGACCACAAGGCTGCCCTGGCCGCAGCTCCCGGCCTGAAGCCCCCGGGCCGATGCGGCGAGGGCGTCAGCGCACCGTCGCGGCCGACTGGCGGTAGAGCATCGCCTTCTGCTCTTCTGTCATTTCGCCCACCTCGAACATCGGGTCCTTGGCTTTGGCATAGGCGCGTTCCGTCGCTGGGCGGGCCTTAATGGTGGCAATCCAGCGGGCAAGGTGCGGCATGTCAGGCCCGTTCTCGACTAGACGATGGCCGATCGCCGCCCAGGGGTAGGCCGCCATGTCGGCGATCGAATAGGAGTCGCCAGCGAGGAACGCGCGGGTCTCCAGCCGTTTGTCCATGACTTTGAGGAGCCGGAGGGACTCGTTTGTGTAGCGCTCGATGGCATAGGGGAGGGGCTCGGGTGCCGCGTTTCGGAAATGGCCGGCCTGGCCTAGCATCGGCCCCAGGCCCGCCATCTGCCAGAACAGCCATTGCAGAACTTCTGCCCGCGGCTGGCCGGACTCGGGCAGGAAGGCGCCATGCGTCTCGGCAAGCCACAGGAGGATTGCCCCGGATTCGAAGAGATGGGTTCCTGTCTCGCGGTCGACCAGCGCTGGAATGCGGTTGTTGGGCGCAATCGACAGGAACTCGGGCCGGAACTGGTCACCCACGCGGATGTTGACGGGGACAAGGCGATAGGGAAGCGCGAGCTCTTCCAGGAACAATGTGACCTTGTGGCCATTGGGTGTCGGCCAGTAGTGGAGATCATAGCGCGGGTTGGCCATCGGCAGGCTCCGGCAAAAGGGGGTGACGAAGCCTGAAGCCGGTGGCAGCGTGGCAGGCAAGCGGAATTTGGCGGAGGGCCCATGGCGACAGCGGCAGCAGATGTTCCCTTTCCCGGCTGGTCGACGGCGACGATCGATGACCGGATCGTCAATCCCCACCTCTATGCCGAGCCCGAGCAGCTGTTCGCTGACTATGCCGAGCTGCGTCGCCGCCCCGGCCTCTATTTCGCGCAGCCCAAGGGCTACCGGCCGTTCTGGGCCATCACTCGACACGCCGACATCACGGCCGTCTCCAAGGCCAATGACCGGTTCATCAACCGGGAGCGCACCTATCTTTCGCCCATCGAAGGGGAACAGTGGACGCTCCAGGTCTCGGGCGACACCCACTTGTTCCGCACCCTCGTCGACCTCGACGACCCCGAGCACCGCAAGCTCCGCCAGATCACCCACGCCTGGTTCCAGCCTGGGGCGGTGCGGCAGAATCTCGAAGGCAAGATTCGCGCCATTGCCCGCGAGCATGTCGAACGCATGCGCGCAAAAGGCAGCGAACTCGACTTCGTGAACGAGGTGGCGCTGTTCTATCCCTTGCGCGTCATCATGATGATCCTGGGCGTGCCGCCTGAGGATGAGCCGCTGATGCTCAAGCTGACGCAGGAGCTGTTCGGCGCCATCGATCCCGATGTGGTGGCGCGCTCGCGCAACATCACCGAGGCCGCCGGCCTGTGGGGTGGCTCTGGCAACGCCCAGGTCGATCTCTTCAAGATCGCCGCCATCTTCTTCGACTATTTCGGCAAGGTGCTGGCTGACCGGCGCGCGAACCCCAGGGACGATGTGGCAAGCGTGATTGCCAATGGTCTTATCGACGGCGCGCCCATTCCCGAGCGCGAAGCGCTTTCCTACTATGTGATCACCGCCACTGCCGGCCATGATACGACCAGTTCCTCGACTGCGGGCGGCTTTTGCGAGCTGGCGCGCAACCCGCAGGAACTGGCGAAGCTGAAGGCCGACCCCGGGCTCATCCCGCTGTTCGTCGAGGAGTCGATCCGCTGGACGACTCCGGTCAAGCACTTCATGCGGACCTGCACCACCGATACCGAGGTCGGTGGCAGCACCATCGGCAAGGGCGAGAGCCTCGCCATGTTCTACTGGTCGGGCAATCGCGACGAGACGGTCTTCGCCGACCCGATGGTCTTTCGTGCCGACCGCGATCCCAATCCGCACATCGCCTTCGGCCATGGAGTCCATATCTGTCTTGGCATGCACTTAGCGCGGCTCGAGATGCGGATCTTGTGGGAGGAGCTGCTGCCGAAGCTCGCATCGGTCGAGCTTGCCGGCGAACCGAAGCTTTCGATTGCCAATTTCGTGAGCGGCTTGAAGACATTGCCGGTGCGAGTCGCGTGGGCCTGAAGGCCGAGGCGTGGCGGCATGATCTGGCCGCCTACCCGTTCCGGACCACGCTCCAGACCCGCTATGGCGATATGGACGCGAATGCGCACCTCAATAATGTCGCGATTGCAAGGCTGTTCGAGGAAGCGCGCCTCAGGTTCCACATGGCTGCGAGAGCCGAGGCGAGCGCCATTGATCCCTCAGGCGTGCTCCTTGCCCATATCCGCATCGACTATCTGGCCGAAGGCAAGTACCCCGGCGAGGTCGAGGCGGGCGTTGGTGTCGAGGCGCTGGGAAACCGCAGCTATCGCCTGGCCCTGGCGCTGTTCCAGGCGGGGCGGGCAATCGCGCTTGCCCATTGTGTGATGGTGCACCGCGACGGCATGGAAGATGGGATGCGGGCGGCGCTTTCCACCCGGAGAATCGAGGGGAGCAGCTGATGGGGATCATCATCACGGGCGAGATCGACATGGCGCCGGGAACGCGCGAATTGGCGCTTGCTGGCGCGAAGGCGCTCATCGAGGAAGCGCTCGCCGAGCCTGGCTGCCGCCACTACAGCTGGGCCGCCGACCCCTATCTGCCCGACCGCATCCATGTGTTCGAGGAATGGGAGGACGCCGAAACGCTCGCCGCCCACTTTCATGCCCCCTCCTATTTCGGAATGCTCAAACATCTCTCCGGCATCGGGATCGCGCATGCGGTCACGCGGAAATACCGGTTCGACCGCACCGAGCCGGTCTATGGGCCCGATGGTGTTGCAACGGCGCGCTTCGGCGACGAGCTGCGCTGAGCAGTAGCGCCCCCGATCAGAAGCGGCGGGCCGAGCGATGCCTCTCCGGCATCGCCACCACGCCTCAAGACCGTGGCGGACCTGGCGTCAGTCGGCTTGTGGGGCGATGACCGGGGGATTGCTCTCTTGCGGCGCGCGGCAGCGCCGCCCTTGCCTATGTTTTTGGGGCAGCAAGGCCGGCCGGGGCCAGCAGCAGGGTGGCTGCAAGCTGGCACATCATTCGGCCGCCACCAGCTCAGGTCCCCTCCCCGCGGCGGCATCGTCGAGCGGGTGCTCGAGCCGGGCGAGCATTTCCTTCGGCACCACCTGCCAGAGCCTCGCGCGCGTTCCTTCCCAGTCGAGGAGGAGGCTCTCGGCGAAGCGCGAGCCGGTCTCCGCCACATGGCGGGCAATCAGCGACCGGGCCACCTCCTCCCAGTGCGCCGAGGCAAGGCGCTGCCAGACGACGGACTCCGGGTTTACGCGGCCAGCAAAGCTTTCGTCCTCGTCGAGGACAAAGGCCATGCCGCCCGTCATCCCTGCGGCGAAATTGGCACCGACCGGGCCGAGGATAACGGCGATGCCGCCGGTCATATATTCGCAACCATTGGCGCCACAGCCTTCGACCACGGTGACCGCGCCCGAATTGCGGACGGCAAAGCGCTCCCCGGCCTGGCCGGCTGCGAACAATTCGCCTGCTGTTGCGCCGTAGAGGCACGTGTTGCCAATGATTGCGTTTGCATTGGTTGCGAGCGGCGAGGAGACCATCGGCCGGACTGCGATCGTGGCACCGGAGAGGCCCTTGCCGACATAGTCATTGGCGTCGCCGAACACTTCGAGCCTGACCCCCTGGACTGCGAAGGCGCCAAGCGACTGGCCAGCGGAGCCGCGCAGCCGCACTTCGATATGGCCGGGCTTGAGGCCAGTCATGCCGAAGTGGCGGGTAATCTCGGCCGAAAGCCGGGTTCCGACCGCCCGGTGGGTGTTGCGGACCGTATAGGTGAGCTGCATCCGCTCGCCGCGCTCGAACAGGGCGCGGGCGTCCTTCAGGATCTCGGCATCCAGGCTGTCGGGCACGGGGTTGCGCGTGAAGTCGGCGGGGGGCTTCCTCAGATGGTCCGGCGCGTCGACCTTGGCGAGGATGGGGTTGAGGTCGAGGTCGTCGAGATGCTCGGCCCCGCGCGACACCTGGGTGAGCAGCTCGGTGCGGCCGATCACTTCGTCAATCGAGCGCACGCCAAGCTGGGCAAGGATGTCGCGGGTTTCCTCGGCGATGAAGCTCATCAGGTTCACGACCTTGTCGGGCGTGCCGCGGAAGCGAGCGCGCAGCCGCTCGTCTTGGGTGCACACACCAACCGGGCAGGTGTTGGAATGGCACTGGCGCACCATGATGCAGCCCATGGCAACGAGGGAGAGCGTGCCGATTCCGAACTCCTCAGCGCCGAGGATGGCGGCGATCACGATGTCGCGGCCAGTCTTGAGGCCGCCATCGACCCGCAGGCGCACCCGCTGCCTGAGACCGTTCAAGGTGAGCACCTGATTGACTTCGGTCAGGCCCATTTCCCAGGGCGTTCCCGCATATTTGATGCTGGTCTGGGGGGAAGCGCCCGTGCCGCCGACATGGCCGGAGACGAGAATGACATCGGCATGGGCCTTGGCAACTCCGGCGGCGACGGTGCCGATCCCGGCCTGCGAGACGAGTTTCACGCACACGCGGGCATCCGGGTTCACCTGCTTCAGGTCGTAGATGAGCTGGGCCAGATCCTCGATCGAGTAGATGTCGTGGTGGGGGGGCGGCGAGATGAGGCTCACCCCTGGCGTTGCGTGGCGCAGGCGGGCGATCATGTCGGTCACCTTGAAGCCGGGAAGCTGGCCGCCTTCACCGGGCTTGGCGCCCTGGGCGATCTTGATTTCGATCTCGGTTGCCGCGTTCAGATACTCCGCTGTCACCCCAAAGCGGCCGCTGGCGATTTGCTTGACTGTTGAGTTGGCATTGTCGCCGTTGGGATAGGGGCGGAAGCGGGCCGAATCCTCGCCACCCTCGCCCGAGACGGCCTTGGCGCCGATGCGGTTCATGGCAACTGCGAGCGTCTCATGCGCTTCAGGCGAGAGCGCGCCAAGCGACATGCCAGGGGTGACGAAGCGCTTCCTAATCTCGGTAATCGATTCGACAGCATCGACGGGGAGGGGTTCGGCTGCAGGGCGGAAGTCGAGCAAGTCGCGAAGATAAATGGGCGGCAGCTGGCGCACGCCTTCGGAGAAGCGGCGGTAGGCAGAATAGCTGTCCGTTGCCACCGCCTCTTGCAGGGTGTGGATGAGGCCGGCCTCCCAGGCGTGGGGCTCGCCGCCAGCGCGGTAGCGGTAGAGGCCGCCGACGGGCAAGCTGACGGCGCCTTCGCGAAAGGCGAGGGCATGGCGGTCACGGGCGGACTGGAAGAGGGACGCGAAGCCCTCGCCCGAGATCTTGGACGGCATGCCAGGGAAGAAATCCTCAACCAGCGCCCGGGACAAGCCGACGGCCTCGAAATTGTAGCCGCCACGATAGGAGGAAATGACGGCAATTCCCATCTTGGCCATAATCTTCAAGAGGCCGTCATTGACGGCGGTGCGGTAGCGCTCGAGGCACTCGGCGATGCTGCGGCTGCCAAAGAGGCCCTTGGCATGGCGGGCGTGGATAGCTTCCTCGGCAAGCCAGGCGTTGACCGTGGTCGCACCGATCCCGACGAGGACGGCGAAATAGTGGGGGTCAAGGCACTCCGCTGAGCGCGCGTTGATCGAGGCGAAGGTACGCAAGCCCTTGCGCACGAGATGGGTGTGGACAGCGGCGGCAGCAAGGATCATGGTGATGCCGGCGCGGCTTGCCGACTGGTGCTCGTCAGTCAAAAACAGCTGGGACTTGCCGCGCCGCACGGCTTCCTCGGCTTCGGCGCGCACGCGGGCAATTGCCGCGCGCAGGCCCGAAGGCCCATCGGCGACTGGGAAGCTGCAGTCAATTTCCTGCGCCGAGGCGCCAAAATGGGCCTTGAGCGCTGTCCATTCCGCGTTGAGCAGGACCGGGCTTTCAAGCACCATCACGCCTGGCTGGCCGTTCTCGCTGTCGAGGATGTTGCCATGGTTGCCGAAGCGGGTCTTCAGGCTCATCACCCGCCGTTCGCGCAAAGAGTCGATCGGCGGGTTTGTCACCTGGCTGAAATTCTGCCGGAAGAAGTGGCTCATGCAGCGCGGATTGGCCGAGATGACGGCAAGCGGCGTGTCATCTCCCATTGAGCCGACCGCTTCCTTGGCATCCTCGACCATGGGAGCGAGGATCAGCTCCATGTCCTCAAGCGTGAGGCCGGCGGCGACCTGGAAGCGGCGCAACGTCTCGGGCGCGAGCGCGGGCGCATGGACTGGGCCACCGGCGGGCAGGATGGCAGCCATGTCGGTGAAGTCCCCCACCCATTGCTGGTAAGGGTGCAAGCGCGCAATCCGGTCGATGAGGGCGCGATGGCGGTAGAGCCGGCCTTCCTCGAGATCGACAGCAATCATTTCGCCGGGGCCGAGCCGGCCTTTGGCGCGGATGCGGTCTTCGGGGAGGAGGACCATCCCGGTCTCAGAGCCGACAACCAGGAGGCCGTCGGCCGTCTCGAGGGTGCGCATGGGCCGCAGCGCATTGCGGTCCATGCCGGCCACCACCCAGCGGCCATCGGTCATGGCAAGCGCAGCTGGGCCATCCCAAGGCTCCATGACGCTTGCAAACCAGGCATACATGGCACGGTGGGCCTCGGGCATGGCGCTGTCATTGGCCCAGGCCTCGGGGACCAGCATCGCCTTTGCTTCCGGCGCCGATCGGCCAGCGCGGACGAGGGCCTCGAACACGGCGTCAAGGGCGGCGGTGTCAGAAGCGCCAGCCGGGATGAGCGGCTTGATGTCTTCGGAAGCCTCGCCGAAATTGTCAGCTGCCATCTTGATCTCGTGGCTCTTCATCCAGTTGCGGTTGCCGCGGATGGTATTGATCTCGCCATTGTGGGCGAGGCAGCGGAACGGCTGGGCGAGCCACCATTGCGGGAAGGTGTTGGTGGAATAGCGCTGGTGGTAGATCGCAAATCGGCTCTCGAAGCGGGGGTCGAGGAGGTCGGGATAGAACGCCGAGAGGCTCTCAGCCAGGAACAGGCCCTTGTAGATGATCGACCGGCACGACAGCGAGCAGATGTAGAAGCCCTGGATCTGGGCCTCGATGATCCGCCGCTCGATCCGCCGGCGCAGGATGTAGAGCTGCTTTTCAAACGCGTCGCGGCCAGCCGCACTCGTGTCTTCCGGCCCGGCGATCAGGATCTGCTCAATCTCGGGCCGGGTTTCCGCTGCCTTGCGGCCAATGACGGCGACATTGACTGGCACTTGGCGCCAGCCATAGATGGCGTGGCCGCCAGCGATAATCTCGGCTTCGACAATGGTGCGGCATGTCTCCTGGGCGGCAAGATCGGTGCGCGGCAGGAACACCATGCCGACTGCAGTGAGACCTGGCCGGAGCTTCTGCCCGGCCCGCGCCACGCAATCGTGGAAGAAGGCAATGGGCAGGTCGAGGTGGATCCCTGCGCCATCGCCAGTCTTGCCATCGGCATCGACTGCCCCCCGATGCCAGACCGCCTTCAGTGCTTCGATCCCGGCTTCGACCACCCGCCTCGAGGGGGCACCGTCAATGGCGGCCACCAGCCCGACCCCGCAGGCATCGCCCTCGAACTCGGGACGGTACATGCCATCGCGGGCAAGGCGGGAACGGGCGGATTCCTGCACGGGGTCGAACATGGGCGGGCCCTTCAGAGCTTCTCTGGCGTGGCGAGGTTGGCGGTGCGGAGCCGGTCGATAATACGCGGGATTGCGGCCTGCACCGCGGCAAGCCCCAGCTTGGCCCCGAGTTCGGCGGCCTCCCGCTGAAACCGCGGAAGCGCTGCGACGAGCCTTTTCGCCACGTCGCTTTCATAGAAGCGGATGATCTCGGCGAGCTCGGCGACTGAGAAGGCAGCGGCGAGCTGGTCGCGGCTGTGCGCGAGCAGGAAGGGAACGGTCTTGTCCATTTCCGCCATCAGCTCCTCGGTCACGATCCGGCGGACCTCGTCCATCCGGTCCGCATTGCCTTTGAGGAAGACGGGAATGGTTGCCTCGACCTGGATCCGCATGGCGTCGCGGGTCAGCGCCTCGGCACCGGTCAGGACATTCAGCCGGTCAGCCAGCGCCCGGCGCTCGGCAAGGTCATTGACCATCTCCTTCGGCCGCTCGGCCGCCGGGGTTCCCATCGCGCTGCCGGCACCCGCGACCGGGGCGACAGCGAGGAACGCAGCGACGACGGCGCGCCTCACTTTGGCGCACCCGCTGCCGGCGCGGGCGGAAACAGCTTGCGCAGCTCGGCATCGATCTTGGGTGCCAGCGATTGCTGGGCAGACGTCATCCGCGGCCCGAATTGCTGCGCCATCTGCTGATTGACTCGCGCCTGGAGCTGGGGCTGTTGGCGCAGCAGCTTCTGGCCGGCCGATGACTTGTAGAAGGCGGTGATGGCGGCAAGTTCGGCGGGGGTGAAGGCGGCAGCATAGGCCGCGATCGTCGCTTTGCGCGTTGCTGGCACCATCTCGCGCATGATGGGTCCAAGCGTGTCAGCCTGCATTGCGCCAATGCGGGCAATCCCCTGGTTGAAAGTGGGCTGATTTTTGGCTGCCTCCATCTGATAGCGCGGATTGCCACCAAGCATGGCGCGTACGGCGGCGCCTTTCCGCATTTCGCCAAGCTGCGCTTCCAGCTGCGCCTGGGCAGCAGGCAGGGGCGCGATGAGATCGACAAGCGTGGTGGCCGCCGCCGTGGCATCTTGGGCGGCGGCGGGATTGGCGGCAGCGAGCGCGATCACAGCAATGGCCGCAGCATGAAGGGCAGGGGACGGCATCAGGCAGCTTCCTTTGCGCCGCGGGAGGCGGCGGTAGCGAGATAGTGCTGGATTTCGGCCGCTGCGTCACGCGCTTCGCGCATCGCCCAGACGACCAGGCTGGCGCCGCGGACGATGTCGCCGGCTGCAAAGACGCCGGGAAGGCTCGTCCTGAAACCGCCGGCCGTCCGGATGGTGCCCCAGCGGGTGACCGCAAGATCGGGTGCGGCAAAAGCGGTTGGCAGATCCTCAGCATCAAAGCCGAGCGCCTCGATGACAAGGTCAGCGGCGAGCGTGAACTGGGTGTTCGCCTCGGGCTCGGGCAGGCGCCGGCCCGACGCATCGGCAGCACCCAGCCGCATGCGCTGGACGCGCACGGCAGTGACCGGTCCATCGGCACCGTCGCCCTCGAAAGCGACGGGCGCTGCCAGCCACTCGAACAGGACGCCCTCCTCTTCCGCATAGGCCACTTCGCGCACAGAGCCGGGCATGTTAGCGCGATCGCGCCGGTAGAGGCAGGTGACCGACCTGGCACCCTGGCGGACGGCGGTCCTGACACAGTCCATCGCCGTGTCGCCGCCGCCGACCACCACCACACGCCGGCCGGTCGCGTTGAGCGCGCCCGAATCGAAGCCGGGCACCTTGTCACCGAAGCCCTTGCGGTTGGACGCAATGAGATAATCGAGCGCACGCACAACACCGGGCCGCGACGCGCCGGGAACGCCAGCCTCGCGGGCGCGATAGACCCCGGTTGCAATCAAGACGGCGTCATGGCGCGCGCGGAGCGTTGCAAAGCCGACGTCGCGGCCGACCTCCGTTCTGAGATGGAAGCGGATTCCGCCCGCCTCGAGCCGGGCGATGCGCCGCATCACGACTGCCTTCTCAAGCTTGAAACCCGGGATTCCATAGGTGAGGAGGCCACCGGCGCGGTCGTGGCGATCATAGACGTGGATGTCATGGCCTTGCTGGCGGAGGAGCTCGGCGGCTGTCAGGCCAGCAGGCCCCGCACCGATGATTCCGACCGACTGGCCGCTCGGCGCCCCCGGCACCAGCGGCGCGACCCAGCCCCGCTCCCAGGCAGTGTCGGTCAGGAACTTCTCGACTGCACCGATGGTGACGGCGCCATGGCCAGACTGCTCGATAACACAGCTGCCCTCACACAGCCGGTCCTGCGGGCAGATGCGGCCACAGATCTCGGGCATGGTCGAAGTGGCGGCCGAGAGCTGATAGGCTTCCTCAAGGCGGCCTTCGGCTGCAAGCAGCAACCAGTCAGGAATATTGTTCTGCAGCGGGCAATGAACCTGGCAGAAAGGCACGCCACACTGCGAGCAACGCGCAGCCTGCGCCAAGGCCTCCGGCTCGGCCCAGGCGCTGCTGATCTCGGCAAAGTCATGCGCCCGCTCGGCTGCTGCCCGCTTTGCCGGATACGCCTGGTCGCGGTGGATGAAGGCAAGCATGGACGATTCAGCCATGGGCGGTCAACCTTTCCGGCGCGTGCCCTATCAGGGCCAAGCACAGATTTCCACCGGAAAAGTCAGTATTGCTGCCACTCCCTGAGCCATTGAAGAGGGAGGGGCGCCACCAGGCTCGTCACCAGTGCGCCGTTGGTTCCGTCTTGGGCCTATCTTGCGAGGAGCCACAGCAGCGCTGCGGAGCCCACAGCAATCCGGTACCAAGCAAAGGGGGCGAAGCCGTGCCGGCTCACGAAGGCGACAAGCGAGCGGACTACGACGAGCGCGGCAAGAAAGGCGGTGACGAAGCCGACAGCGATGAGGCTGAGATCGTCGAGTGTGAGGCGGTCGCGTTCCTTCCAGAGCGCATAGACGGCGGCGCCAAGCATGGTCGGGACGGCGAGGAAGAAGCTGTATTCGGCAGCGGTGCGGCGGTCGAGGCCCATCAGCAGGCCACCCATGATGGTTGCGCCCGAGCGGGAGACGCCTGGGACCATGGCGAGGCACTGGACCACGCCCACGCCGGCCGCGAGGCCAGCTGGCATGGTCTCAACTGACGTGGCGCGGACGGTTTTCACCATTCGCTCGATGAGGAGAATGGCGACTCCGCCGAGGATGAGGGCGCCAGCGACCACATGCGGACTCTCAAGCAGCGCCCGGATCGCATCATAGGCAAGCACTCCGACGACCACGGCTGGCGCAAAGCCGAGGAGGATATTGCGAGTGAAGGCGATGGCGCCGCGCTCGAGCGCAAGGAGCCCGGCGGCGACCCCCCAGAAGCGGCTCCAGTAGGTCAGAATGACAGCGAGGATGGCGCCGAACTGGATCGCGATCTTGAAGGCAACCGAGCCTTCGCCCGTAAATCCGATGAGCTCGGAGGCGAGGATGAGATGGCCGGTTGAGGAGACCGGGAGGAATTCCGTCAAGCCTTCAAGAAGGCCAAGCAGGATTGCCTGCAAGAGGGTGCCCTGGTCCAAGGGGACGAGCCTAACGGGCGGCCGTTGCTGCGAAGCGGCCGCCCGGGCGATAGCGGTCGAGCCACTGCGGTGCGACTGCAGCAAGCGGCGTGGGCGTAATTCCAAGGGCAGCAAGGCCTGGCAATTCAGGGTTGGCGACATTGTCGCGCTTGAGCATCCGGTACTGGTCCATCGTAAGCGGCGCACCCGGCAGAAACTCGAACCCGGCCAAGAGCCGCGCGGCAGAGTCGGGCACGCTGACCAGGCGCTTGTTCTGCCCAGTCTCGGCGTTCAGCCAGGCGTTGATTTCGTGCATTGTCAGAATTTCCGGCCCGCCGAGCTCGAAGGTTTCACCCGTCGCGGGCGCGGTGCCATCGAGCTGGCGCTCGAGGGCAGCGACGATCGCGTCTGCCACATCGACCACATAGACTGGCTGGAAGCGGGTTTTGCCAGCGATCACGGGCACGACCGGGACCGCTGCAATCAGCCCGGCGAAGCGGTTGGTGAAGCCATCGTCGGGCCCGAAGATGAGACTGGGCCGCAGGATGGCAGCATGGGGAATGGCAGCGCGCACTTGTCGCTCCCCTTCGGCCTTGCTGCGCCCGTAGGCCGAAGGCGAGGCCGGGTCTGCGCCGATTGCTGAGACATGGGCGTAAGCGCGCACGCCCGCCCCGGCCGCAGCGCGCGCGGCAGCACCGGCGCCTTCGGCCTGCACCGCGTCAAACCCGTAGCGGCCCGAAGGTGCGAGAATGCCGACAAGATTGACGGCGGCATCCGCCCCTTCCATGGCCGCCGCAAGCGATGGCGGATCGAGGAGATCGGCAGCGCGGATCTCGATTTGGCCGACATCGGCGAGCGGCTTCAGGCGCATGGCACGCGCGCGGTTGCGGACAGCGATGCGAAGCCGGGTCCCGCGCCGGGCAAGCCGCTCAACGAGCACGCGGCCGACGAATCCGGACCCTCCGACGATGGTCACAAGCTGCATGGGCGCAGGCTCTAGCGATCATGCCCGCGCCCGGCAAATGCCCGTGCCGCATCGCCACCCGCGTCTTTCCGATGCGCGCTTGGCCGTTGACGGCAGCAGCCGCGAGCGGTAGGCCCGCGCCTTCCCGGGGTCCGGCCCGGCCGCGCCGATGCCCAGGTGGCGGAATTGGTAGACGCGCTGGTTTCAGGTACCAGTGGCCGAGAGGCCGTGAAGGTTCGAGTCCTTTCCTGGGCACCA